>JAHHTI010000001.1 GCA_020024735.1 Mycoplasmataceae bacterium
TTCTACCTTGAGTTTAACAAAAAAATATAAATTTTACACGCTATTAGTCAAAATGATGGTTTTTCAGCAATAAACTGGGGAAATCCATTAGCACAAAATTTATATATAAGGATAAAGCACTACCAAATTAACTAACAAGGCAAAAATTTCATAAATAGTAAATTTATGAGACTCTAGATTAAATAACTCAAACTGGTAACAACAATCAAGTGCTTTATCATTAATGCAACATTAAATCTTATTTTTTAAAGAAGTTAGTTTATCAATAATATTGTTTATACCTGACTCATCACTCCCAATTTTTTGCTATTATATTAGCAATTTTTAAGCAATAAGTCTAATTCTTGCTACTATATTAGCAATTAATATGAAGTTATTTATAAAAACTAGCTTATTTCTAAACTAATCCATTAAGAACATCTGATTTTTTAAATTTAGCTAAAGCATCAAATAATTTATCAAAATCTTCATAAGAAGTATAAATTGCTGTAGAAATTCTAACTACACCAACATCTTGAATAATGTCTTTCATTAATTTTGCACATGATAATCCTGAACGCACAATAATATTATTGTTACCTAAGTAGTGAGCTAAGTCTTGAGGAAATACTCCTTTGTACTTAATAATAAAAGTAGAAGTATTGTAATCTTTATTTATTCATATTAAATCTGGGTTGTTCAAAGCTTCAAATTTTTTCTTGAAATATTCTCAATTTTCTCTTTCTTTTTGAGCAATGTTATCATAACCAATTGCTTGTAAATATTCAATGGCTTTTAAAAAACCGTAGATACCAGCAATATGAGGTGTTCCTCCTTCAAACTTTTGTACTCCATTAATGTAACAAAAATCTTGTTCAGTAATGGTGGAATTCATTCCTCCACCATAACGTAAAGGATTGATAATTGATTGCAATGATTTCTTTACATAACATATTCCACTTCCTGTAGGACCATACATTTTATTAGAAGAAAAAGAAATGAAGTCAGCATCTCATTTTTTAGCATCACTTGGAGCGTGGACAATTCTTTGTGCAATATCAACTGATAAAATAATATCTTTGTTGTATGACTTTACAATTTCTGCAATTTTATCAACATCCACTATAATTCCCGATAAATTACTCCCTCCAGTAATAGATACAACTTTAGTTTTTTCATTTAATAATTTCTTAATACTTTCGGTATTTACTGCTAAACCATCTTGTTCTAAAAATCTAATTTTAATCCCCAATTCATCACGAAGTTCATATCAAGGTAATAAATTAGATGCATGTTCAATTCTTGTAAGAATAACTTCATCATCCTTTTTTAATAAATGTTTGATTGATTGAGCTGTAAGCATTAATGATTCAGTGGCTCCTGAAGTAAAAATAACTTCTTCAGGTTCACAATTAATTAATTTAGCAGCTGCCACACGACATTCAGTCATCACATGGTGTGCTTGGTGGCTAAATAAAGAATCATCGTTGTGAGGATTAGTAGCTTGTACTAAATAATATTCATTAATCGCATCAATCACACATTGTGGTTTTAGACTACCAGCAGCTGAGTCTAAAAAAGTAATATTAGGGTTGTTTTCAAATCATTTAAAATCTTTTTTATAATCTTTCATTTTCTTCTCTTTTCATTAAGGACACTACCTTTTATTTTATCTTATTATTCATTTCATTTATCTAAAATTAATTGGTAATACGATTGTTTTTCTTGTTCACTAATTCCATCTAAACTCATATTAAATTTAGATCATATAATCATTGTTTTCGCATCATTGATTTTAATCCCTTTAACTAGTAAATTAAAAAGTTGTTCTTCACTAAATGTTCCCATAGTAACTCCATGTGTTGCATTAATTAAATTAGTTGAAAAATCATACATTGGCACACAACTAATTTTTCCACCAGCTGATGATATAATTCCTGAAACTTGCATATCAATTGCACTATCACAAATTTTTTGTGGATTAGTTCCACAAAGTTCAATTGTTGTTTTAACATTACCAATAGTTAAACTATTAATATTCAACTTCACATCAATATTACTCTTTAGCAAATTAATCCTTACTTTAATTTGTTTATCCACATCATATGTACAAGATGAAAAGTTAATAATACAATTGCTAGATACATCAAAAGTCAAATCTATATCTAAGACCGTATTATGTAAATCAATAATATTAAAAATAACATCATCATTAATCACAATATTAGGATTAATATCTTCTATTTTATTATTGATGATTTTCATGCTTAGCCCCACAATTCATTAGGAAGTTGTCAGGTTTATTATTGATTAAAGTAATATTATGAGACTTAAAGAATTTTAAAAAACCTTTATCAAATATTTCATAAGCTAGTGAAATATCACCTTCCTTAACTAATTGACCATTGGCAACAACAATTACTCGATGTGGATTTAATTTATCAATTAATGTTTTATTGTGAGTAATAAAAATAACTGTTTTTTTAAGAACAATTTGTTCTTTAATAATGTCAGCAATTAAATTTAAAGTATCAATATCTAATCCTGAATCTATTTCATCTAAAAGTATGGTATCTGGATTTAACAATAGCATCTGCACAATTTCGTTTTTCTTTTTTTCTCCACCAGAAAAACCATCATTAACTGATCTTGTAAGAATTTCATCAGTAAAGTGTAATTTGTTTAATGCTCCATTGATTTTTTTATATATCTCAGCAATTTTTAATGGTTCATTACTATAAGCATTTAAAATAGATTTATACAAATCGATTTGTGACACACCTGGGATTTCAATTGGATTTTGAGTACAATAAAATACTTTGTGATGAGCAATTTCATCTGGTGATAAATGAGTAATATCAGTTTCATCTAATAAGATACTACCTGTTTTAACTAATGAATAATGATTAATAATTGATTTTAAAATAGTTGATTTCCCATGACCATTAGGTCCTAAAATTGCTACTACTTCGCCTTCTTTAATATCTAGGTTAAAATCTTGAATAATATTTTTTTCACCAATGTTAACAAATAAATTTTTAATGCTGAATTTCATATTGAAATTATACATTATTGATTTTGGCTATTTAATAAAATCAATATGGTGCAATGAGCTTATTATAAAAACAATGAATTTTTCCAACATGAAAAAACGGAAAAGATTAAAATATATTATTATGTCGTATACATCTGTATTTAATCATCCATCAACCATTGCATTTGGAGTGACAACAATTATTGTGATATTATCAATAGTTGGTTTTTCAATAGCACAAATTTATTGTAAGAAATTGGCTATTATCAATAAAAGAAGACTGAATGGTATTTGCTTAATAACAGGAATGATTATTGGAATATGTATGGCAAGTACTAACCATTTTCAAATCTTCCACGAAAATAACAATGATGCAATATATCGGGATGATGTTTACTATATAGCTGGATTAGCTAACTTATGTATTAGCATTTTGTTATTAGGTTTTTTAATTTTTATCCCAATAAAAACTGTCTTAAATGTTAACCGTTTTAGTCATTATGAGAATTGAAAAAATAAACTTTTGAAATTTAGTTTTATCTATTTATTTTATGGTGCATTAGCCATTGGTGTTTCTATGTTAATGTATCCTTTGTCTTTTACTTTTTTAAGTGAAAAAACTAGTTCAGATTTTAGTTTTGCATCAACTCCACTTTCAACAAAAATATGAAGTCAAGATCATACAACTCTTATCACTAAACCTACTATTTATGTTATTGGCAGTTATCTTCTAATTAATCTTTTGCAAGTTAAAAATCCTTACTTTACATTGGCTTTTTTTATTTATTTAATTGTGAATTTTATCATTGCAATAATTGTGACAAAATGTAAAAAAACTCATCAATGAAATCAAAGTTTTCATCATATGGAAAAGGCAAATGTTATTATTGATAAAGTACTTTCGGTGATTAGTACCATCTTTACTTTCATCGCCATTATCGCTTGTATTATGGTGCAACCTTTAGGAACAGTCCTAAGATTCTGCTTGATTTTAATATTAGTTACAATTTTGTTTTTATGTATTTTTTCAAGTAATGTTTTTTGAGTTTGATGCCACCGTGGAATCAAGACCAAAGAGTTTTTTATTCAAAGCAAAGAAGCTTTTGTAATTGTCTTGAAAGAACCTCTACAAAAAGATTTTATTCAATGCTTAAAAAAGAACCATCGATTAAATTGTTACGAATCTAAACAGGAAGAACAAATGTTCTATACTATCTTCATTACTGCAATATATTCTATTATTATTGTTGCTTATTTAGGTTTCAGTGCTGGGCCTTTACATTCTGGATATTTAAACTATGTGAATGCAGACAATGAAGTTATCCATAAACCATTTCATTTATGACAACACGTAATCTTTTGAATATCACTATATATAATTGGTTATGGTTTATCTTTCCTTTACTCTTTCCAACACGATGATGGTGCTGATTTTAGAATGATGCTCTCGGGTGCTGCGCCTTTTATCCACTCTGGATATAATACTGGTATTTTGAATTACTTTAATACTTATATTGATAAATTAGCAATGTTTTCTAGTTACACTACCTTTATTTCCATAAAATCTAAGTCTAATAAGTTAAAATGTTAATTAATAATATAGGAGTGTAGTTCAATGGTAGAACACTGGTCTCCAAAACCATTTATGAGGGTTCAATTCCTTTCACTCCTGCCATTTTAAACAAAGAAACCAACCTCAGGGTTGGTTTTTCTTTTAACTAATTAGCATTTTAAAGAACTGTTTTAATAAGAAGCGGTTATTGCGACTTTTTGATTTTTTCATTACTACTTCGCCTTCGTGATGCTGACGTTGATATACATATGTTGGTACTTCAATAATTTTCATTTTGAATTTTTTCACCATATGAGCAATAGATGCTATTTCCACTTCTAACTGTGGATGTTTAACATAGGCTTCCATTGCTGTTCAGTTATACATTCTTAAACTACAAGTAGGATCACTAATATGATTACGGGTTTTAATAAAAAATAGTGTATTCAAAACCTTTTGTAAAGGTTTTTTCTTATTGGTAACTTCATTTTCATTATCATTAGAAATAAAACGAGATGAAGTTACAATATCATAACCCTTTAAGGCAAAGAAAAATAATTTACCAATATCAGCTGCGTTATATTGACTATCGCCATCAAATTCTAATACATACTTATAATTATTCCGAATAGCATATTCCACACCAATCCGAAAAGTTTTAGATAATCCTAAATTTTTATCGTTATGAATGACATTTCAACCCTTGTCTTGACAAATCTTTAAAGTATCGTCGGTTGAACAATCATCAATGATTAAATAATTAAAGTTCCCGTGTTTTAATAATTCGTTAATAGTATGTTCAATGTTTTGTGCTTCATTATAGCAAGGAACAATGATAAGTAATTCTTCTAAATTAGGCAATGATTGTAAATCAATCGCTTTAGTCAAATTGCTGATAATATGAAAATTACTTGTTACTTTTTGGTTATTCATAAAGTTATTTAGTTATTTTCTGTATTTGTTTCTGGAACATCACTAGTTTCACTATTTTCCATTGGTAAATCTTCTTCATTAGACTTGAAAATAGCAACAGATTGGATTTTTTCTTTATCTTCTAGATTCATTAATTTAACTCCAGAAGTGTTTCTTGAAATTTGAGAAATTTGAGCAATTGGCATTCTAATAATTTTTCCTGTAGTAGTAATTAATAATAATTCTTCATCACCATTACATAATTTGATAGAAGCTAACTTTCCAGTTTTTTCATTGATTTTTAAAGTTGTGACACCTTTAGCTCCACGGTTAGTTAATCTATAGTCATTACGATCAGTTAATTTACCAACACCTTTTTCACCTACTGATAAAACAAAGTTTCCATCAGAAGACATTCCTGAACCCACAACTTTTTCTTTATCAGTTAAATTAATAGCTCTTACCCCACTAGCAGTTCTTCCCATATCTCTCACAAGATTTTCATCAAATCTTACTAATTTACCATTGCTTGCACCAACATATAGTTCACTCTTACCATCAGTAATGTGAACAGCAAATAATTTGTCTCCTTCTTTTAAAGTAATGGCAATCTTTCCATTGGTTCTAATACTTTCAAAGTTTTCTAAATTAGAACGTTTTGAAATTCCTTGTTCAGTAATGAACATCAAATATCCATCTTTATAATTATCAATTGGTAACATTGATAAAATTTGTTCGCCTTTTTCAATATTAATAATATTGATAGCCGGAATTCCTTTAGATTGTCTTGAACCAGGAGGAACTTGGTGAGCTCGAATACGATATACCTTTCCAGTTTCAGTGAAGAACAATAAGTCGGTATGAGTGGTAGTAACAATAATTTTTTCTACATCATCATCTTCATTAGTTTTTACACCTTGAACTCCAACCCCACCTCTTCTTTGAGTACGGTAAGTATCAATTGGTAATCTTTTTAAATATCCTCTACGGCTCATTGTAATAACAATATCTTGAACAGGAATTAAATCTTCATCATCGATATCTGCAGATTCTCCGTAAAGAATTTCAGTCTTTCTTTCATCACCATATTTTTCTTTTAAGTAGTCTAATTGTTCACAAATAATTGCAACTTGACGTGATTTATTAGCAAGGATATCTTTAATATCAGCAATTAAATTGTTTAAATCTTCTAATTCTTTTTCTAGTTTTTCTCTTTCAAGACCAGATAAAGATCTTAATTTCATATCTAGAATAGCTTTGGCTTGAATTTCAGTTAATGCAAAAGTACTCATTAATTTAGTTTGAGCTTCTTCATTATTAGCAGCATTTTTGATAATGGCAATTACTTCATCAATATTCTTGTTAGCAATTGTTAATCCTAAAACAATATGGGCTCTTTCTTCAGCTTTCTTTAAATCAAATGTATATCTTCTTTGTAACACTTCATATTGGTGTTTTAAGTAGACTTCTAACATTTCTTTCATATTTAGGATACGAGGAACACCATCCACTAATGCTAAGTTGTTAACTGAGAAATTAGTTTGTAGTTGAGTCATCTTAAATAGCTTATTTAAAAGTACTTCAGGTACAACATCTCGTTTGGTTTCAATAATCACTCTAATCCCATCTCTAGAAGATTCATCTCTTAAATCAGCAATTCCGTCAATTTGTTCATCCTTAACTAATTCCACAATCTTATTAATTAAGTTAGATTTATTTACCATATATGGAATTTCAGTAATCACAATTGCTGATTTATTATTATCTAATTCTTCTATTTCATATTTAGATCTGATGGTAATAGAACCTTTCCCAGTATTGAAATAATCATGAATTCCAAATTCACCAACAATTTCAGCTCCTGTAGGGAAATCAGGTCCTTTAATATATTCCATCAATTCTGAAATACTGATTTCTTCATTATTAGCTAAAGCTTTAGCTGCATCACAAATTTCATTTAAAGCATGTGGTGGCATATTAGTAGCCATCCCAACAGCAATCCCACTTGAACCATTAGCTAATAAGTTAGGAAAGATTGAAGGTAATACATTAGGTTCTTGTTCACTACCATCATAGTTATCTACAAAATCTACAGTATCTTTATCAATATACTTTAATAGTTCAGAAGAAATCTTTGATAATCTAGCTTCTGTATACCGCATTGCAGCAGCATTATCACCATCAATTGACCCAAAGTTTCCATGTCCATCAATTAGAGTATATCTCATTGAGAAGTCTTGTGCCATTCTAACCATTGTTTGGTAAGCAGCTGTATCACCATGAGGGTGGAACTTTCCAATTACTTCCCCAACTAGTCTAGCTGACTTTTTATGTGGTTTATCGTAAGTCATTCCTAGAATATGTGCTGCATATAAAACTCTTCTATGCACAGGTTTAAACCCATCACGAGCATCTGGAAGGGCTCTAGCGACAATAACTGACATCGCATATTCCATAAATGAGTTTTCAAGTTCACTAGTAATTGGTTGTTCTTTAACAATTGTTTTCGCTAATTGCGCTTGTATTTCTTCTGAAGATAGTCTTCCTTTTTTTGCCATAAATTATTGCTCCTCTCTCTTATGCATCAATATTCTTTACATATTTAGCATTCTTTTCAATGAAGTCTTTTCTTGGTGCAACATCATCACCCATCAATAAACTAAATTGTCTATCTGCTTTAATTGCATCATCAATAGAAACTTGTAGTAACACTCTATTTTCTGGATTCATAGTAGTTTCTCATAATTGTTCAGGATTCATTTCCCCTAAACCTTTATATCTTTGAATTGAATATCTAGCATTACCTAATTCATCTTTAATTTTCTTTAGTTCTTCATCACTATATGCATATTTCACAGTTTTACCAATAGTGAATTTATACAATGGAGGTTGTGCTATATAAACATTCCCATTTTGAATTAATTGAATCATATATCGATAGAAGAAAGTTAACATTAAAATTCGAATATGTGCACCATCGACATCGGCATCGGTCATAATGATAATCTTGTTGTATCTTAATTTATTAATATCAAATTCAGGTCCAACTCCAGCACCAATGGCAGTAATCATATAGATAATTTCATCATTTTGGAAGATTTTGTCAGTCTTAGCTTTTTCTACATTTAAGATTTTACCTTTAAGTGGCAGAATAGCTTGGTATTCTCTTTCTCGACCTGTTTTAGCTGAACCACCCGCTGAATCCCCTTCGACTATATAGATTTCTGAAACAGAAGGATCTCTTGATGAACAATCAGCTAATTTACCAGGCAATGAATTAGATTCAAATGGAGATTTTCTTCGAGTAGCTTCTCTCGCTTCATGAGATTTTTTTCTCGCTTCCATTGCTAATAAAACTTTTTGTACTAGCATTTTTCCTTCTTCAGGATTTTCTAGCATAAACTTTTCAAAAATTTCACTCACAATTCCATTTACAAATTGTCTTACTTCAGTGTTTCCTAACTTACCTTTAGTTTGACCTTGATATTGTGGGTTTGGGTGCTTAATAGAAATAATAGCAGTTAAACCTTCAACAACATCGTCTCGAGTGATTTTGTCATCACCTTCTTTCATATATTTTCATTCTAATGCAAAACGGTTAAACACTTTTGTTAGAGCTAATCTAAAACCTTCTTCATGTGTTCCACCTTCATGGGTATTAATGTTATTACAGAAAGAGTGTAATGAGTTATTATAAGTTTTGTTATATTGGAAAGCCACTTCACAACGAATACTATAAGATTCATCAGTTGGTGAATTAGGAATTTTAGCATTTCCTTCTAATTCTCCATAAACGATATCAGGAATTAAAGCTTCTTTATCACGGTTAAGGTCCATTACATATTCCTTTAAACCACCTTCAAAGTTTCATTCAAATTTATCACCACTAACTTCTGAAATAAATTTAAAAGTAATGCCTTTGTTTAAATAAGCAAGTTCTTTTAATCTTTCAGTAATTCTACTTTCCACTCAATCATTTTTTTCCATAATGGTAAAGTCTGGTAAAAATTCAATAATGGTTCCGTGTTCCTTTTCACTAGTACCAATTTCTTTCAATTCTCCCATTGGTTTCCCACCATCTTTAAATTCCATAAAGTGTTCTTTGTGGTCAATTGAAACTCAAACCTTTAAAGAAGAACTTAAAGCGTTTACAACTGAAGCCCCAACCCCATGTAATCCACCTGATACTTTATATGAACTATTATCAAACTTACCACCAGCATGTAATACTGTTAAAACAGTTTCTACCCCTGATTTTCCAGTTTTCTTAATAATTCCTACCGGAATCCCTCTACCATCATCTTCAACCCTAATCGCACCATCTTTTTTTACAGTTAGTGTCACAGTAGTAGCAAAACCTGCCATTGCTTCATCCACAGAGTTGTCCACAATTTCTCAGATCATGTGGTGTAAACCTTTGTCATCGGTTGAACCAATATACATCCCAGGTCTAACTCTAACGGGTTGTAATCCTTCCAAAACTTCAAGACTATCAGCATTATATTCGCTAGCAGCTTTATTTACTTTATCTTGTTCGTTACTCATAATTCCTCCAAATTATTTTTTAATAGTGTAGATTACCCCTTGGATACTAATGGTATCTCCAGGATAAAGTTTTCTACCTCTACGAATGTCTTTTTGCCCATTCACAAGCACATCATTATTACTTAAGAAAATCTTTGCTTCATTCCCCATAGCAATAATGCCTTTATATTTCAGCATTTGCCCTAGAGTAATAAATTCAGTAGAAATTAATACCTCTTCGTTCTTACTTGCTGCCATAATATAAATTTATTTATATTATATAATAATTTATAAAATATTAATTAATTAATATTTTGAATACTTTTGATAATCTCATTAAAATAGCATTTTTCTTAATGAGAGAAAAAAGCCGGTTAAATTTCATCTTTTTGTATTTTTTAATACATTAGTATATTTATGCTATTTCTACGCTTCTTAGATATATTTATGTTAATCACAGAGTATTTTTGTAATTAAGCACTTCTTAATGGCAGCACAAGGTGCTTTAAGTCAGTGTTATCTTTTTGAGAAATGATCATTGGAGAATTTTCACTAAATTTAATTTCTAGTGTGTCTTCTGCATCGTAAACTCTCAAAATAGGGATTAATAACTTGGTATTGACAAGACAATTTAAGTTAACACCATTAAATGTTTCTCACTTAGTAGATTCATAAGAAGAACCAAAATCTAGTGATTGGTATCTAATTTCAATTTTATTTTCATCCACAGTAATTTTAGCTGTAGGAACTTTTTCATTTTGTACTAAAGAAGCACCACTTTCAAGAATGTTTAATAAATTTTTTGCTTTCACCGTAAACTTTGAATTTAATTCTTTTTCAAAATGGTTGTAAATGTTAGGATAATTACCTGCTAAAGATAATCTTACTAGAACAATGGTATTGTCTCACTTGAAAAATAGTTTTTCATGTGACAAGAATACTTCAATATTTTCTGCTTTAATTGCATTATCAATCACATTTTTTAAACTTGAAGGTTCTATAATAAATTCAAATTTTTGATTTAAAGTGTTTGGTAATAATAAATATGATGCACGAAAACTATCAGTGGAAAGAATAGCAATATTATTATCTCTAGTTTCGAAATGAATACCACCTAAAATAATTGATGGACTAGACATTTCAATATTGCTAGCAACAGTTACGTTGGTTTCATTATAAATAGCTGCTAACTGAGTAGGTTTTAAATCCATAATCTTATTAGCAATCTTGTATTCTTCAAATCTAAATTCTGGATATTGCATTGCTTCGCTTAGATTAATGTTGCAATCAAAAGATTCTTCATTGCTAATTCTTAAAGTCGAATCAATTTTTTCAAAGACTACTTGCTTAACATTTAATTTAGATAGCACACCAACAAAGATTTTAGCCCGAACACAAAAGGCAAAATCTTCATCAGCTGAAATGTTATCAATAGATTGAAAAAAAGCAATTCTTTCATTAGCATAGGTAAAATTTATCTTATTGTTATTGGCATCCACTTGGACTAGAATACAAGCTAAAATAGGATTCAAACTTGCTTCATTAACAATTGCAGAGGAAGATTTAATAATATCTTGAATTTGCTTTTTTTCTAACCGAAATTTCATAATTTATTATAATTATATAATAAGTAGATAAATAATGATTAACAATCCGTCATCTATTAATTTTGCAGACAAAAAAATCAATATTATTAGAAAAAAGATTTCACAAGTTCTTTTTATTAAAAATATTCCTTGAAAGAGTAATAAGTATTGATATGTTTCTTTTATTTACAATATTTGCATTTTACTAATTACTACTTTAGGGCTAATACCCATTATCCTTCATATAGCTGATCCCCACTTTGAAGAAAATAATCCTGAAGGATTAGGAATTTATTATGCTTTTGCACTTGTAGGAGCATGTATTTATTTAATTGATTATGGTTTGCGACTATTTACACTACCTATTTATTACGAAACCACTTCTTATAAAAAAGCTTTAAAGAAACAATTACTTAGTTTTCATTCCAACTATCAATGTTTATCTGCATTATGTATCATTATTCTAACTGCTATCTTTTGTGACCATAAAGCATCATATTTAACTTTTAATAACCGCATTTTTTCCAACAATGTCGCAATGGTAATTTTTTCTTTCTTATTCTTAATGAATATCCTTAGCATTTTTTCTAGAATTATTATTTGTCGGATTAATGTCGAAAATTTCAAAACTGCCAAAAGAATTATTTTCTCTAAAAGAAAAACTATTTTAATTGTCTTTTTAATTATGATGGGAATGTGATTGCTTTTCTCTTATGTGATTTTTATGTTTGAAAAGAATGCCCAAGATAGTAGTATTACAACCATTGGCCAAGCAATGTATTTTACTTTCACCACAATGACAACTCTAGGGTTAGGTGATTTCAAACCTGTAACCAATGGTGGAAGAGTAGTAACAGTAATTGATTCTATTTTTGGAGTTTGTTTCTATGCATATGTCGGTTCTATCTTTGTTAATATCTACATTGAATATATTAATAAGAAAAAACAAATTAGATATGAAGTTATTAATCAAAAAACTAAGGAAAATGAAAATAAGAAATTACTTTGTGATATCAATGAATTAATTTTAAAAAATCTTTTTCTATCAGGAGTGATTACTGAAGAAAAATATAAAGAATTATTAGCACAGTCTTATTTAGAAGAAAAACAAAAAATTATCTATACGATCGAAGATTTTGAAATGAATGAGAAAGATAAAGAAATTTATCTTATTCGAAATGAACTTGAAGATAAGAAAATTCCTTTAGGAAAAAAAGTTTTTGATAACAGTCGATCGCGTGAAGCGCTTGAACATTACTGACTAATTTCAAAACACAAACCACATCCACAAGCTATTTCCTCTGTTCTTTATTGTTTACCTCATCATTTTATTGACAAAATGAAAGAACCACATCATATGCCTATTATTTTTTCATCCAATTTCATTGATGAAAATGTGGAAAAGATTATAGCTTTTAGAAAGAAAACTTTAAAATCTGCGATTTTAGAAATCAATTTATACGCAACAATAGCCTTTGAAAAAGAAAATGCTTGAAGACTATTTGGTCATTACACCAATATGTCTAAAAGCAAATTTGATATGATCTTTCGTAAAAAAGATAAAATTAATGTTTTGTTTGTAAAAGAATATGTTGTTTATAACCATTACAAACCATTAGAATCTTTTGGTATTAATACCAATGCCAAAATAGAAGATATATATTATTTAAAATAAATCTCTTAATTAGCAGCTCTACCTATTTTTTTGAAGAATCCAAAGAATGGAATTACTCCAAATAATACTCCACCCACAATCATTACAATAGATGCAATAAGTGCTCCTTGAGAAGTACCAATATTAGCTCAATTAATAGCCACTCAACCTTGACAATTTAGTAGTGCACAAACTCCAAAGACTAAGACGACAATTCCAAATAAACTCAATGCAAACTTCAAGATAGATAGGAAAACTCTTAGTCATGGAATAACACCAAAGATTAATCCAAGCACAATTGCAGCAATTCCTCAGAATTTATAAGCTTCCATAGTGTAATCAACAGAAGGGATTTTTTGAGTTAATAATAAAACACCAAATATCAATACTCCTAAGAAAATTAGCGAAGCTAGAATTTTTAATATTAATTTAAAACCTTTTTTGATAGCTGACATATAAACCTTTCTTAATACAATAAATATTGTACCAAAATAAATTAAGCAAAACTTCAAATATTGACACTATAATAAGTGTTTTCCATGTTGACGATCATTGTGTTCATCATATGATCTCTTATCATGAATTAGTTTACCGATAACTAAAATAATGGCAAGTAATATTAGGATAAAGAAGATAATTCACATTGCAGTATAGCCACCAGAAGCATTTAAGTCAATTTGTGTTCCTTCTATAACTATATTTCCTGCAGTTCCAACAATACTACCAATAGTAATGATTCCATCACTATATGCAACAGCTGGTTCATCTCTTGAAAGTGCTCCTAAAATATCATCAATATAAGCATTTGGTAAATTGTTTCTATTAGCTTCTACTCAATCATGAATTTGACCATTGACACCAATTGGGTTTCCAATAATTAGATCATGGACAATGATATTAGGGTCAACATCGGGATTTTTAGCAATGGCATCTTTAATTTGACTACCATTGATAATATCATCAAATGAAATTTTTGGATTAGCTTTTAAATTAACTCAATATTCATGAGTTTCATTGTGGCCATAAAGTGCATATGGGAAAGATACAATATTACTATAAGTAACTACAATTCTAGCCTTATTGTTATTTGGGATAATATCTACATCCACTGAAATAGCTTGAGATGGAGAAGATGGAATTAGATTAGGATTGGTTACAAAAGTATTAATATTAGTATTGATATATTTTAATAATTCACTCTTAACAGATGGAATAGCATTTGCTCAATCACTAGTAAAGAATTTATTCACACTATTAGTTTTTCAAATAACTTCTTTTAAAACATCCAAATTAACATTATTAATTCATGAAGTATTCTTACCATTAGATAGAGAAGCGTCAAAACCTGATACAATTTGATCATTTACGGGAATATCATCAACATGTGCATTACCCATAGCATCAACAGTTACATTAGGAAGAGCATTAATTAAAGCGTCTTTCATTGATTGTGGTAATTCGTGACTATTTGCATAATCCTTTAATTGTTGTTTAATAGCATTTTCCCCAGCAATCTCAGCAGCATTTTGAAGTGTTGTTGGATCTTTCTTATCAGCATCTGGTAACTTACTAATAACATTATTTACACTATCAACAAATTGTGGTTTATTTAAAGTGATATTAAGAGTAGGGTCTTTATCTAATGGTAAATAGTAAGTAGCAACTTCAGTTGTCGGTAAAGCAGAACCAGCTGGTCTATTTAAATAATCATAGGTTACTTCAAAAATAGCTTTCTTTGTAGTGTGGTCAATTGTCAAAGTAACATTAGAAGCAGCAGTTGATCATCCTGGTTTATCAATGAATGTCGTAATGTGAGAGTTAATATAATTTAATAAACCGTCTGATAATTCTTGATTAGTATATATATTATTTCAATCACTATAGAAAATAGTTTTACCTGGTCAAATTTCAGTTCGATATGCTCTTAAATCCACATCTTTAATACTTGAAGCATCATTACTATCAATAATAATAAAATCTCCACTAGCCACTGTACGATCTCCGGCAACAAATTCTCCTACAGTAACTGTTCCATCAGTATAAGTTACTTCAGGAATAACAACACCTAAATCATTTTTCATATTATTTGGTAAAACATTCTTTTTTGCAAAATCTCGAATTTGTGCAACTACTGAATCTTTTGCAGCTTTATTAATTGCTTCATTTAATAAGACATCATTATGTTTGTCAGCTTCTGGTAATTTAGAAACAGCAGCAAAAATATCATCTTTTAATTTTTTATTGTTAACCATTTGTTGAATAGTTAAAAGAGGACTAGGAACTAATCTTAATGAATATTTTTTCAACACAGATGTTTGTAAATTACCTGCATCATCCATAATTGCAAGACCATTATAAGTAACATCGATTGAAGCACTATTGTTAGGTCTATCAATACTAATAGCTACATTGGTAGCAGATGTAGAAGTTGATAATGGATTACTTACAAATTCAGCAATGTGAGTATTAATATAATTAGCCAATGCTTCTTGTAACTGTGGATGAGAATAGAAATTTTCTCAGTCTGCTAAAAAGAAAGAATTATTTAATCAAATCTTTTCCTTAATTGGATTTAAATCAACATCTTTAATACGTGATATTAATCCATTAGTATTTAAAATGTTATCAAATACTTTTTGAGGAATAGTTTGTGAAAAACCAGAATCTGAAATTGGTAATGCATTAATAGTTAAGCTACCATTATTGTAGTTTATGGTTGGAGTAGCTGTACTTAAAGCTTTATTCATTCATTTTGGAAGTGTTGCAGTAGCACCATATTTGTTAACTTGATCTTTAACTGATTTTGCCAGTGCATTAGAAATTACTCCATTAACAAAAGGAATATCAGTTATCTTATTGGCTGGAACTCCTTTAACTGCAGTTTCTACAGCTTTTTGTAATGTTGGCAAACTAACCATATCATCATATGTTAAGATTGGTGTTTCAACTAAAGTAACAGTATAGTGAGCAACACCAGTCACACCTGTAGTTGCTCCTGGAATCATAATTAAATCTCCATAAGTAACGTCTGCATTAGCCATTCCTTTATCTACATTAATAGTCACTTCGTTAACAACTACATGGTGAGTATTAATCACAGGATTATTAATAAATTGAGTAATGTTATTGGTAATATATTGTTTTAAAGCATTTTGTAGTGGTTCTTTGTTAACTGTAAGACTTCAATCATCAACAAAAAAATGATTATTTTTTCAAATGTCATTCTTTCATGGATCTAAACTCTTAATTGGTTTAATACTAGAAATTTCATTAGAATCAAAGATTTGAAAATTTAGTCCTTTGATAGTAGCACTAAATCTATTGTCAGTTGAACTTACTGGAATATCAGGAATATCAGCATAACCACCACTATAAGAAACTAATGGATCAGCTGCTTTTAACGCTTCTTTTAGTCATTTAGGTAAAGCATGGGTATTAGCATAATCAACTATTTCTTTCTTTGCTTCTTGTTTTAAAGCAGCACTCACTTTAGAATCAACTAATGGAATATTACTTTGATCAGATTCAGGAATTTTAGCAATTTCATCAATAGCAACCTTTTTCAATACTGGCTTATTTAAAATGTCTCCTAAAGTAGGTAATACACTAGCAGTTGATCTTAAAGAGATAGTATATTCTCTAGTTACTTCGTTAGCAACTTTATCACCATTTAAAATAGCAATACCTTGATATACTACATCAAAAATAGCTTTATTATCAACATCATTTATTCTTATTGTTACACTTTTAACTCTTGTAGAAAGTTTGTTGATTAAAAAGGTATCTAAGTTATTATTCATATAAGCTTGCAAAGTATCTGATAAACTTTTGTGTTGAGTTTCATCTAGTCAATCATCTGTAAAGAAATCATTACCAGTTCAAATATTATTTTTATATGCATTCAGTGAAGTATCTCTAATCTTAGTTACATATTTATTAGCAGGAGCAGCATCAGGTGGAGAAAATAAATCAAAACTATCCGCTGCAACAGTTTGTGGTCCTGCAGGGAAACTACCAACATTTAAAATACCATCAGCAAAATCCACAGAAGGATTAGCATTATTAAGTCCATTTATCATTGATTGAGGAAGAGGAACTTTATTAGGATAATCCTTAAGTTGTTGTAAAACAGAATTTTTTAATCCAGCATTAATAGCAGCATTAACTTTATTAATATCATTTTTATCTTGTGGACTTATTCCATTATATGCATTGGCTAAAGCTTCAAGTAACTTACCTTTATCTAACATGTCACGTAGAGTTAATGTTGGCGACTTTTTTAAATTAAGAGTGTAAGTGTGAGAGTCTTCTTGGCCAACAACAGACCCAGGCGTTGTTACTAGTCCTTGGTAAGTGACAGTAATGCCAATAGGACTATCTTCACCATTGAATTGAAAACTAGCTTCTTTCATTGATGTGATAACACCATTTAAGTTAGGGTTTATTACAAATCTTGAAATATTTTTATCAATATATGTCTTTAATTGACTAGATAAGGTATTTTCAGAATAAAAATGACTTTTTCAATCTTCGTAAAATAAACTATTATCTGGTCAAATAGTTGTTCTTCATTGATTTAATGAAGTAATAGACTTATTAATACTAGAAATTTTATTTGAAAGAGCCACTAACCCTTCAACTACAATTTCACCAGAATTTACAGGACCTAGAACCCCATCTGTTCAACCCTTGTCATGCATAAGAGTCACTTGAATAGTTTTTCTACCAAGAGTTCCTTCACCTGGTTTATCAACAAATTGAATCTCTAAATCATCAGGTGATACGCTAGATATAGGATGACCATAAGCTAAATCTACAATAGCATTATTTTCTGGTTTCAAAATAAAGTCTTTTAGCGCCTTTTGTCCTGCAGGTGAATCTAAATCAGTAGGCAACATTTTTGATAACACCGGATCTCGATTAACCACTAAATTTTTATTAAAAGAAGTATTAATATTAGTATTTTTAAAACCATTTAAAATAAAATCTGTGTTGAATTCTTTATCATCTCTTAACACTAAACTAGTATCGATATATTTATTAATAGTGATATGAACAGTTAATTGCCCATTTTTATTACTAATACTATTAGGGTAAGGGTCGTCAACAATTACATTTACTAGTTCCACCCCAGATGGAAGTCCAGTTGCAAACTTATCTAAATGATTATGCACATATTCTTGAATTTGTTCCTTAGTTGCTTGACCAGCATATAAATTAGACAAAGGAGCAGTTACAGTAACTACTTGAGGATTAACTCAAGCACTTGCCTTTTTTAGCCCTTGAAAATAGAATATTTTATTAAAATTCATATCATAGGCTTGTGACCCTTTAGCATTAATATAGTGATCTAAGGTAACTTTACACTTAACAGTATCACCAGCAGTTTCATCCAATTTTTCAACATGAAAATTTTTTAATTTTACATCAGCCTTATTATAAGTCCCACCTTTTAAAAATTGATCTTGATGATCAAAAACATATTTTTCAAATTCTGATGCTGGGGCTTCTAATGCTAGATTACCTACTACATCTACCCTATCAGTATCAACCCATTCAGTTGGTCTTGCTACATTAGGTGTAAAACCAGTAATAGTAAAAGGATATCAAGCTATTGTTGGTGTTTTAGCATAAGCAGTAGCTGAGGTAGGCGTTAATGCAAGAGCAAAAACAACAAATACACTGCTATTATCAGGATTAACTTCAAAGTGAGTAATAACAGCTCTTTCAACATCTGTAAAAGTAACAACTGATGGTGCATCAGGTAAACCAGCTCATTTAGCCAAACTAGCAGCATAACCTCCAGTCAATTTATTGTGATACAACAAGTTCCCTGCTTTTACAATATTCTTAAATGCTTTTAAAACTGATTGATAATGAGGCGCCAATTCTATGGGATTTAACACTTTCCAATTATCAAGGATATATTTAGAATCTTTAAATGGTTGTCATTCACTAGGTTTAGGTGCGTCAAAGGGAGCTGTTGGGTCGTCAAGAACATCTTTGAAAGAAATAACATTGCTTTTCATATCCGATCAAATAGTTCCACCAGAAGCAGGGAAATTATAAGTAGAAAAACTAATTTTCGTTTTATCAGGTTCATAATAATCAATATTAAGAGGTGGATTTGCTGGAAGGCTGCTACCTGGTTTATTTAATGCAGGATTATTTAAATACAAATGGTCTACAAGAAAAACATTTGGTCCAAATGCAGAAGCATCAAAACCACCAAAATTAGGAGCATCACGATTAAAATGTTCAAATGGATTAGGAAGATCAGCCGGAGATGGTGGTTTAGCATAACCATTTATATGATCTGGAGTAGCAGGAAAGGTGTCTAAATTTCTACCATTATGCAGAGGACCATTAGTTGGAGTATTAATCAATACATTACGTCATCATGAACTATAAGGCGGTTCACCATTAATTCTAGAATTATGAGAATTATCAATAGAAGAGATATCATTAGTTAGCACAGAGCTATTAATATCATTTTGTTGATTAACAAGTTCTACTCCAGCATTTGCTATATTGTTATGTTGACCAATAACAATTGCAGAAGTTGTTAATGCAATCATGATACTAATAGGTGCTAAACTAATACACAATCTTCTTTTATTTTTTTTCGTCATAAACACTCCAATTACAAATAAAAATGTATATAAGTATCCATTATATTATATAAAAATATATTAGCAAAAAATTATTTTATTGAAAAAGTGCGTTAACCAATCTTATTTTTGTTGTTCATATACGGAACTAATGCCTGAGGAATAGTGATAGTTCCATCTGGATTTTGATAATTTTCCACTACAGCTACTCATAATCTATCAATTGCTAAAGATGAACCATTTAATGTATGAACTAGTTCATTTTTACCTTCTTCGTTTTTAAAACGAATCTTAGCTCTTCTTGCTTGGAAATCTAAACAATTAGAACAAGATGAAATTTCTTTATAATCGTTATATGAAGGTAATCATACTTCCACGTCAAATGTTTGAGCTGAACTGAAACCAGTATCACCAGTAGAAAGCAATAATCTACGATAAGGTAATTCTAGTTTTTCTAAAATACTTTCTGCTTGTCGAGTAATGTTTTCTAATTGTTGATAAGAATCTTGAGGATGAGCAAAACAAACTAATTCGGTTTTAGAGAATTGATGTAATCTAATAACCCCTCTAGTGTCTCTACCAGCACTTCCTGCTTCTGATCTAAAGCAATTAGTATTAGCTGTAAATTTGATAGGTAATGGTTCATTAATTATGACATCACGATAGATGTTAGTTAATTGTACTTCTGCGGTAGGAGATAAATAATAATTCATTCCTTCTAATTTAAAAACATCTTCTTTAAATTTAGGAAATTGTCCAGTTCCATATAAAGAATCACTATTAATAATAACTTCAGGACAAACTTCAATAAAACCAGCTGCAATATTCATATCTAAAGTAAATTGTTGAAGAGCACGATATAATTTAGCTCCTTCACCATAATATAAAGCAAATCTTGAACCAGTTACTTTGGTTGCAATATCTGGAAGAAAAAATTTCTTTTCTTTTCCTAAATCTCAATGAGCTTGAGAAGGAAAATCAAAACTTCTTGGTGTCCCTCATCGTTTTACTTCAAGATTAGCACTTTCATCCTTACCCACAGGAACAATGTCATTACAAATATTAGGAATATAAGAAACTAATTGAGTCATTTCACTTTGTAGTTCATTAATCTTAGTTTCTAAGTCATCTATCTTTTTTTTAGAATTAAGAACTTCTTGTTTAATTTGTTCAACTTCTGTATGTTTTTGTTCCTTTAATAATTGAGAAATACTAGCAGAAGCTTTATTACGTTGTTCATTTAAATCTTGCAATTGAGTTTTTAAATCTCTAATTGCTACATCCATTTTAAGAATGTCATCTAATTTTGATACATCAAAATTACGATCCTTTAATTTTTTACAAACTCTTTCAAAATCATTTCTTAATAAATCAACACTTAGCATATCTAAATTATATCACTTCACGTTCATAAATATGATTTGTAATAAAATGTTTTTATAATCTTGCCGATATATCCATATAGTCTAATTAATCATTATTAGGAATGACAAATCTATGATAGATAAATAATAAAATGATAAAATATAAATAGGTTTTGAGGTTATTATGGTTTATCAACACTCTAAAAGTATTAATAGAATTGTAACTAATGCCAAAAAAGAAAATGGTTCAGGTTGCTTACGTTTAAGATATAGAAGATGAGCTAAAAAACATGTTAGTCTATGCAAAATGTCTTTATCAAATAAATATTTTTTATCATTGTCTATTACTCATTATCAAGCTTTCTTTTTATTTGTATGAATCTATTTTTTACTAGTATATCTAGTATGATTAGTAAGTATGATTTTTTATCCTTTTATTTGTCTTTTTTCTAAATCATTAAGAAAAGATTCTTCAAACTCTTGAAGAAATTAAACTTCTCTTTTATTTTTAAAATAACTAATTTAAGAAAACTTAATTAAAATAATTAATTAAATTTACCTGTGAATTTTAAGAATTTTTGTTCCAAAGATGTTAAAGGTTTATCAACCACTTCATGACAATGTCGACATCTTGCACAATATGATTCAGAATCGCCTATCATAATAGTGGAAGAATAATAATTAGCTGGTTCACCATTAATTAATCTTTGTGTAAGAGTGGCATCAGCCCCACACTTATCACAAATAGCAGTTAACTTAGTAATTTTATCCGCATTAGTTAAAAGATTAGGAATAGGTCCAAAAGGTTCACCTTTGAAATCACGATCAAGACCAGCAGCTATCACTAAATATCCATGTTTTGCTAATAGATTACAAACTGGTACTAAGTCATTATTAAAGAATTGACATTCATCAATTGCAATAATGTCATATGATTCACGAGAATTCATTAGGAAATCTAAAACATCAAAAGCATTAGTAATTTCAATGGCTTCACGTGATAAATTATTACGTGATTGGATATTTTTTTGTCTTGTATCGATTTTAGGTTTAAAGACTACATATTTAACATCTGCGTATTCTCATCTTCTTAGTCGTCTTATCAATTCATCAGTTTTACCTGCAAACATTGGTCCACAAATTACTTCTAATAATCCGGGTCTTTTAACAAAAGTATGTTGTTTAGCCATTTTATTTCCTTTCCTTTAAACATTAAATTTAAAATTACAAATATCACCATCTTGCATAATATAGGTTTTACCTTCTACTCGCAATTTCCCATTCTCACGCACTGCAGTTTCAGTTTTAAATTGCATTAAATCTTCGTACTTGATAATTTCTGCTTTAATGAAACCTCTTTCAAAGTCTGAGTGAATTACTCCAGCACATTCAGGAGCAGTTCAACCTTTTTTAAATATTCATGAACGAACTTCTATTTTTCCAAAGGTAAAAAAAGTACATAAATCTAAGATATTGAAAGCATGACGGATAATTCTATTTAGACCTGTTTCTTGCAAACCAAGTACATCCATAAAATCTTTTTTAGAACTTTCATCCAATTGAGATAATTCAGATTCTATTTTAGCACTAATAGGAATTAATGTTTCGTTATGTGATAATACATATTCTTCTAAAGCACAGTAATGTTTATTTTTGTGAGGATCAGTAATATCTTCCTCACCAATATTAGCAACATAAAAAGTGGGTTTAATAGTAATAAAATTAAATGAGCGAATTCTTTTTAATTCACTTTCTGTAAAGGATAAAGTAGATATTTTTTGATTATTAAGTAAAGTCTCATTAATTCTATTCATTAACACAAATTCTTCTTGTGCATCTTTATCCCCTGATTTAGCCAATTTTTGAATTTTATTTAAACGATTAGTAACTATTTCTAAATCTGCATAAATCAATTCTAAATTAATAATTTCTACATCAGTTAAAGGATCTACCACACTATTGACATGTGTAATATCAGAATTTTCAAAACATCTTACTACATGACATATGGCATCAACATCACGGATATTTTGAAGAAATTTATTCCCTAATCCTTCTCCTTTACTAGCACCCTTTACTAAACCAGCAATATCAACAAATTTTACTAATGAATGAACTACTCTGTCAGGATTTATTAATGATGCTAAATTATCTAATCTAGTATCTTGTAAATTAACTACACCAACATTAGGTTCAATGGTAGCAAAAGGATAATTAGCTGCTTCTACTTGTGAGTTAGTAATAGCATTAAATAATGTAGATTTTCCAACATTTGGGAGACCAATAATTCCAGTAGATAAATTCATAATTATTTTCTTGCTGCTCCAAATGAACTAGTTAATAAGAATTTGTCGGTACATATTTTTTTAATCGCAGGTGAAGCATATTGAAAAATTTGTCTAATATCATATCCTTTTTTGCGATAATCTAAATCTTTAGCAGTAGAAATATATTCTCTATTCTTTAGAGCAAATTTAAGATGTAAATCAGTTGCGATATTTAATTTATTAACACCTAAAGAAACTGCTTTTTTCATCGTAGCATCACTAAAACCATTTATTCCACGTAAGGTAAGTGGTTTTTTAATTTCATTATTAATTTCCACTAATAATTTGAAATCAAGTTCAGGGTTTTCAGGATAATCAGCAGAGTATGAACCACAATTAATAGCTAATGAATCAACTAATCCTAATAATTGCTTAGCTTTACTAATATTAACAATTGGTTCATCAGTATATTCACCTTCAAAATTTCCAATACAACCGATTTCTACTTCTAGAGCTGCATTGTGTTCTTCACACATCTTAGATAATTGTGAAGTTTGTGAAATATTAGTTTCATAATCTAATTTAATTCCATTGTACATTACAGATGTAAAACCTGCATCTAAAGCCTTTTGACATCCTTCAAAAGTACCATTATCTAAATGTAATGCAACAGGAACAGTTAATTTTAAATCTTCTACTAAAGCATTTACCATACTATAAACAGTCAAATAACCACCCATATGTCTTACACCAGCTTCAGAGACTGCTATAATTATTGGTGTATTAGTTTCTTGTGCACTTTCTAAAACTCATTTTGTTCATTCAAGATTACACACATTAATTTGAGCAATAGCATAGTTATATAAATTGGCTTTATCTAAAATTTCCTTTGCATTAACTAAATTTTTTGACATATATTATTCCTCATCGTCCAACATATCATCAATATCATCCATTAGAATTTCATCATCCTTTTCATCAGATAAATCTAACATTGAAGTCTTATCATTACGTGATCCATTTTCAAGTTCAATGATTTCAGATTGACTCATATCATTTTGGTAATCTTTTTCTTTTACATCATCATCGGCATTAGCACGAAAAGCATCACTCATTTTTTGAAAGGTTTCAAATTTAATATTTTCTCTTAAACCTCATTCTGAAGTTTTTGAATCATAAAAGAATAAACTTGATTCCATTAAAGCTTGATAAAAATCAGCAGTTAAATCAATAGAATTTTTTGCATTAATTTTTCCTTCTTTACAAACTTCTTTTCACAAAGTATTAAAAGGCATTCCTTTCTTCTTATTCTTTAAAATACCTTTAGCAATATTTAATAATTCATTATAGTTACTCATATTTGCCTCCTCATATTGTTTATTATTATATAATAAAATTATTCGAAAAAAGTTAATTTTTTTCACTATTTTTTCGTTAATTTTTCTTTTTTTGTGCTATACATTTTACTTAAATTTTAGTTGTTAATTTATAATAAATTTTTTGCGGAACACTTTGAAAGTGAATTAAAAAATCACTCACTTTATTAATTTCTATTTGTTCATTATTATCTCAAATAATAATTGGTTCTTTTTGTGAGTACAATTCCTTTTCACTTAATACATAATCAGCTTCTTGCTCACTCATAACTGGCATTAATGAAACATTTTTTTGGTTAAAATAATAAGAAAACAATGTTTGCAACTCACTGTCATCTTCTTCAACAAGGGAAGCCAACACTAGATTATATGTGCTCTCATTTAAGGACATAAATCTTTCAATATCTCACTTTTGATCTAAAAGATAAGCATCAAATAAATGATAAAGATGAAAAGAATCTTTAAAATGGAAATTTTGCTTACTTAATTCTTTTCAACGTTTAAAAATTTTTATCACAATGGTTTCATAAGTTAATACATGAATATTAGTGTATACTTGCTTAAACATTTGGTATCTTGCAAATAAAATACTTTCAATTAAGTTAACTACTTTCTTTTCATAAACAATTTCACCATTTACTAAAGCAATTTTTTTAAACAAAAAATTATAATCTACACTTTTCCCATAAACTGCACCTGAATGATAAGAATCACGAAGTAAATAATCTAAACGATCGGCATCAATTTGACTAGACACAATTTGTATCATTCATTTTTTTGGATGTTGTTTTTTAATAATACTAATAACTTCATTGATATCAATCCCAGCATTTTGCAAAATAGCATAAATTTTACCTTTGGTGTTAGAGATAATTTTAATAGACATTTCTTCATGACACATTCCCACATAAAGTTCAAAGGAATGTGATTTAGGACCATGACCAATATCATGTAATAAGGCTGCAGCTAAAACTACATTTCTTTCTTGCTTATTGTTAATTCCAAGGGCGTTTAAATATTGTTTAGCTAAATAAAAAACACCAATACTATGAGAAAATCTTGTATGGTTAGCAGAAGAGAAGACTCTCGGACATTCACCTAATTGGGTAATATTTGCTAATCTCATAAATTCAGGAGTATTAATAATTTCTAATGCTCATTCTTCATCTTGGGTAAATTCAATATTACCGTGAATAGAATCTCTAATAAAACTATTTTTTTGCATCAACTAACCCCATTAATTTGTCAATTCTTGCAAGCACTTCAGTCTTTCCATATAATCAAATAATTTTTGCTAATTCAGGTCCGTGTTCTTTGTTAGTAGTTAACATTCTAATAGGCATAAATAATTGCTTTCCTGATAACTTGGTTTCATTTTTAATTTCATCAATAATAGACTTAATTTCTGATTCATTTCATGTCGATAAATTATTAATTTTATTTTTGATAATTGGTGCAATAGTTCTTATTGGTAAAGAGAATTCATCAATTAGAGGTTTTAAAAAATCTAAGTTTTCACTATTCACAAATAGATCATCAATCAGACCATCTAATTGTTGAGCATATGAAAGTTGATTCTTAAAAAGTAATAAAATCATATCTTGATGTTTTGTATAAATTTCATTTTCAGTTTTTACAAAAGGTTTCACGAATTTTAAATACTCTTCATCACTGATTTTTTTAAAGTGTTGATTGCCCACTCATTCTAATTTTTTAAGATCATATTTCGCTGGAGCTTTTGTCAATGCATGATAATCAAAAACTTCAATAAGCTCTTTAATATTTCTAATTTCGCAATTGTCTTTTGGCACTCATCCTAATAAGACTAAGAAATTAAAAACGGCAATTGGTAAATAACCCATGTTTTTGAAATCTTCCACAAATTGTTTTAAGTTAGTGTCTCTCTTTGAAAGTTTCTTACCAGATTCATTAATTATTATAGATAAGTGACCATAATTAATTTCTTTATCAGTAAAACCTAAAGCTTCTTTAATTGCTATTTGATATGGAGTGTTTGAAATGTGTTCTTCTCCTCTAAGAATATGAGTAATATCCATATCATAGTCATCTACAACTACACAAAAGTTATACATTCCAATACCGTTTGATTTAAGAATAACAGGATCGGTCAAAGCATCTCCAGGAATAGAAATCTTCCCTCTAACAATGTCATCTCATTCATAATTTTTGTGTTCATCAATTTTTAATCTAATAGTAGGTTTAATAGTTTTTAATTTTTCATTGATTTCTTCTTGTGATAAATGTAAACATCTACGGTTATATTTAGGAGTTTGATGAAGTGCTTCTGCATTTTCTCTATCTTGATCTAATTGTTCTTTAGAACAAAAACAATAATATGCCTTCCCTTCTTTTAGCAATTGATGTGCTAAATCACGGTATCTATCAAATTTTTGAGATTGAATATATGGACTATATTTACCAGGGTTAAGAATAGATTCATCTGGAAAAAAATCTAATCATTTAATGTTATTTAATTGTGATTCAACTCCATTTTCTACATTTCTTTCCACATCAGTGTCTTCTATTCTAACAATAAAATCACCACCATGATGCTTAGCAAAAAGGTAATTATAAATTGCAGTACGAGCTCCCCCAATATGGAAATAACCAGTAGGACTTGGAGCATATCTAGTTCTAATTTTCATATGCTAATTATAGTTTAATATCGTTGAAAATGAAAAAATATTAAAATTGTTATTATATTAAATATAATAATATACATACAATGTTAGTGCTAAAAATATGTCTAATTATATTTACATTATTGACAATACTAGTTGTTTTTTTACTAAATAAACAAATTAGTAGTTTTTTTGCTACTTATTGAAAATCTTGTATTTTTTCATGTGTTATTCTAGTGTATGTAATTGTTTTTATGTTAGTCCCCGGAATTGATGGATGAATAAAATACCAGCAAGATAAACATGGTAACAATTGAGACCGTAGTTATGCAATATCATCAGCTTTCTTATTACAGTTACCTTGCTTAATGTCTTTAATACTACCTATTTTTCTAATTGTTGATAAATCTAGAACATTTGCTAAAAGTGTTTCTCCTTTCATTTTAGTTTATTCATTTATGAGTTTGTTAATTAGATTTGTCGGTTACCAATCAATCAATCTAGAAAATACTAATTGATATATGTATATCTTTGTAGGAGAGAAAAATGACCGTTTCTTCTTTATGTCAAATTATCTATGTCTTTTAATTTCACTAATGGTTTTAATATCATCTAGAACTTTTACTAAATATTCTTTTCTAGGTAGTTTGTTTTTTTATATTAGTGTTTTTACTTACTATCTAATTGTTGTTAATTTAAAAAGTGTGGTTGCATGTGCTAGTGGTTTAGTAAAAGGCGATTGAGAAGAAATAGATAATAGTCTGGCAATGTTCTTACCTCTAACTGGATTATTTAAATTAAATGATTTTATTTGAATGTTCAATATTTGATTACTTATTTATTCAATTGTTACTTTTATTTTAATGTTCTTAAAAAACTTCTTAACTATCAATCCTGTTAAATTTACTTTTGTATATAAACCATGATATGAAAAATATACATTCCTTAGAGGATTTTTAGCGCCTTTTGATGCTGCTATTAACAACTTATTAGATCAAATGTTACCTTATGGATACTTCTTTCCTGAACCATTAAAAAAACTTAAACTAAAAAACTTTAGAGCATATTACAACGGTTTTAGTGTAGCAGCTGATATGCAAGCTTATGAAGAACATATGGATCAATTAGAACATTTATTAACTAATGAAACTAATCATGAGGTAAAAACAATAAAAGGTGGTTCTTTAAAAGTAAGAAAAAATTCTAACCGCCATAAAAAAGAATCAGATCAAGAAAGAAGACTAAAAGAATTAGAAGCAGCTATTGAACAGCAATACAATGAAGTTGACTATGATGAAGCCATTAGAAAAAACAAAAAATTAGAAAAAGAACTACGAAAAAAAGCCAAAGAAAACAATGTTGATATTACTGAACTTGAAAATGATATTGAATTGAAAAATGAAGAAAGTGAGATAACCAATGGATAAAATAGCTCTGTATCGTAAATACCGTCCTAGTAATTTTTCTAATGTCTATGGTCAAGAAATTGTAGTCAAAACATTAAAAAGCGCTGTTGAAAATAACTGCATTAATCATGCATATATTTTCTCTGGACCTAGAGGTTCGGGAAAAACTTCGATTGCTAAGATTTTCTCACGTGTGATTAATTGCGAGCACCCTTTAGATAATGGAGATTGTTGTGGTACTTGTCATGGCTGCTTAAATTCAGGGAATGGTTGTCTAGATATTATTGAATTAGATGCGGCTAGTAATAATGGTGTAGATGAAATTAGAGCCATTATTAGTTCCACTAATTTCTTATCTAGCACTTTAAAATACAAAGTTTATATTATTGATGAAGCACATATGCTAACCATCAATGCCTGAAATGCTTTCCTTAAAACTTTAGAAGAACCACCACAAAATGTTGTTTTTATTTTTGCCACTACTGAATATCATAAAATTCCTGCCACTATTATTAGTAGATGTCAAAGATTTGATTTTAGTCGTTTAACACATACTACTTTGACTCATCTATTAAATGATATCTGTCAAAAAGAAAACCTTGAGATTGAAAAAGAAGCGCTTGATATAATAGCAGATTTAGCTGATGGGGCAGCGAGAGATGCTATTTCGATTTTAGACCAAATGACATCGTTCACTAATAAAATAACACTAAATGATATTAATCAAGTTTTTGGATTAATTAATCTAAATTTTAAGATTGATTTATTAAATTCTATTTTCTTGAAAGATGTAGAAAATGTAGTTCTTTTTATTAATGAACAATATGAAAAAGGTATGAATCTAAATTTGTTGATAAGTGATCTTATTAAAATCCTTTTTGACAAAATTGTTTTTATGCAAACTAACAATATTTTATTTACCAAAATTTTAGATGAAAAAAGTATTCACAATTTACAAAATTTAGAGCTAGATAAGATGTTAGCACTTTTGAATCATTTCAATGAAAATTTAATGAAAATTAGTAAAAGCAATGATCAACTTTTTACTACTCAATTAATTTTAATGCAAGCTATTGCAATCATTAGTCAAGAAAACGCCAAAACTCCTTTACCACAAAGCATAAATAACATAAATCAAGTTTCAAATTCTCGTCTTGATACTACTCCAAAAACTAGCCCAATAAGTACACCAAAATCAGAAGAAAATATCAATGTTTCTAAAACAATGTTTACTACAAAAATCAGATCAATTCATACACCTGAAAAACCAGAAGAAACAATTAAAAATATAGAAGATTCTTCACCATCAAAAAGCTTTGTTCCACCTAAACCACAAGCTATTTCTAATGCTCAAAATATCCAAAAGAAACCAGTAACAGAAACACAAGAAAATGTAGCCCCAAAAATAGAACAAAAAATAGAAGTAGTTGAAACACAATCAACCCCTGCTATCCCACAACAAAAACCGGCATTATCAATTGATGTTAAAGATTTCTTTTTTAGAATAGCTAACAATAATAATTCGCAAATAAAAGAAGAATTAAATAATAAATTTTTAGAACTACAAGCAAATCGTTTATTGGAATCTCCAATTATTAATAGATTTTTAAATGCAAAGAAATTTTTAGTTTGTTCTCCTAATGGTGCTATTCTACTTTTTGATAACGCTAAGCAAGCAGAAAACTTAAATGAAGTTATTGAAAATGATGAAATGATAAAATGAGTTACAGATAATTTTAATAAGAGATTTTCTTTCATTGGAATTGATAAAAACCTTGCAAAAGAATTAACTGAAGAATTTAAACTTAGCCCTAAAAATGACTTCAAAGATGTTGAACCACCTCAAGATAAAAAAAGTAATACTAAATCATTATTATTAGATATATTGGCTGATTAAAATGTTAAAATATTGTTATCAATGTTTTTAAGGAGATAAAACTATGGATTTAAAAAAACTATTAGATGATGCACAAAAAATTAAAAAAGATTTAGAAGATAAGTTAGCTGCTTATGATGCAAAAGAATTTGATTTTGACTACAAAGGTTTAGTGAAAATTAAAATTATGGGATCTTTGCGAATTAAAGAAGTTAGTATTGTAGATACTTCTATTATTGATAAAAATGATAAAGAAACTCTTGAAGATATTATTACTAAAGCTTTAAATGATGCAATCAATGCTATTGCAATGGGTAGAGCTGATTTAAGTACTAAAATTGCTGGTAATTTAGGATTTTAAAAATGTCCAGCAGGAAGCCTAAAGAATTTGAACTACTTGTAGATGCTTTTAAATCTCTTCCTGCTGTTGGTTCAAAAAATGCAAGTAAATATGCTTATCATATTATTAAATTAGATCAATATTATGTTGATGAATTTGCTCAACGAATTTTAAATGCAAAAAAAGCATTAAAATATTGTAAATATTGCCATAATTTAACTAACCATGAGTTTTGTCATATCTGTCTTGACCAAAATCGAGAAAATAGTTTATATATAGTAGAAAATATTAGTGATTTAGATAAAATTGAAGAATTACATTCATATCATGGATATTATCATGTTTTACATGGAGAAATCAATCCCAAAAAAGGAATTACAAAGGATCAACTCTTTTTAGAAGATATTGTTGACCATATTAAACAATTTAATATTCGTGATGTTTTGATTACTACATCACTTTCAGTGAGTGGCGAACTAACTGCAGAATATATACGCAATCTTTTAAGTGATATGGAAGATATCAATGTATACCGTATTGGTTTTGGATTACCTAATAATGCTAGTATTGATTATAGTGATGAACAAACACTTAAATTTGCTTTAATGAATAAACGTAAAATCAACTAATTCTTCTTAGGAATGTTATTAGTATAAACACCCAAACCAATAGAATCTTTTAATGTATAAGTAGCAATTGGCAGAGGATTAGATCTTACAATTATTTTTTCTTTATCAATACCATAATATTTTTGCACTTCTTCAACAGCTTTAGCAATGTTTTCCTTGCTAATTAATGTATGAATAACATATACTTTTTTAATTGTTTCAGCATTCAATTTTTTCTTGAATAAATCATCAACAGTAGTTAATAATTTAGGAATATCACTAGCATTCTTAGACTTGATAATCTTACATGCGGTATTCTTTTCTTCAGCTTTAATAATAGGAGTAACCCTTGCTAATTTCAGTAATTTCACTAAACTATTAGGAATTCTTCCTGAAAATAATAGACCATCAATATTTTTAGGAATAAAAATAGTAGTACCTGTTGCATTGATATCTTTTACTATTTTATCAATCACTTCTTGATTAATAGTATCGTGTTCCTTAAAATATTCAATTATACTTCACGCAATTTCTTCATTAATTGTACAAATAGAATTAGAATTAACAATAAAAACTCTTTCTGGAAATTCATTTTGAAGATATTGTGTTGCTTTGTATTGTCCAGTATAAGAATTTGAAGAACAAATATAAATTACTTGTTCATATTCTTCTAAAGATTGTTTAATATGTTCCTCAATAATGGTTGGTTGTAACAAACCAGTTTTATATGGATGTTTATTAGCAATTTCTGTAGTAATTCTATCTACTAATTCATCACTAAAATCATCTACAATCAATTTGCCATCATTATCACTAATTGAATATTGTAATTTTGTAATATCAAGTTTATTCGCAATATCTACTGGCATAGAACATAGAGAATCTATGAATATTTTATACTTCTTCACTTTTTATCTCCACTTTCTATAATTATTATATAATTATAAAGAAATTATTTTATTTTTAGGAATTTTTATGCGTGTTAAGAAAGATATAAATTATTTATTAGCAATACTTACTGAAAGTGTTTTAAACAAGGAATATAGTGGTTATACGCCTGTTAACCACGGAGTGGATGAAGAAAGTTTTTTCATTGAATTTAAGGTTGATGAAAAAATTTCAAGTAATGATTTTAACAAAATTGAAAAATTAATTCACAAAGTAATTGGGGGAGCACACGAAGTTCAATGTAAACCAATTAAACATAGTGAAGCTATTGAAAAATTCAAAGACAATGAATTTTTAACTTATTTAATTAAAGAAGCAAATCAAAGTGAATATTACTTAACAAGTGTTAATCATTATGAAACTATATTACTTGAACCTATTTCATTTAATAAAACTAATATCATCAAGGCATTGAAGTTATTATCAATCGGTGGTGCTTATTGATTAGGTGATGCAGACCAACCAACACTAATTAGATTAATAGGAGTTGGTTTTGATAATAAAAATGACTTTGATAACTATATGTTAGAATACCAAGAACGTCTTGACCGTGACCACCGAAAAATTGGAAAAGAATTAGATTTATTTACATTTGATTTATTAGCTGGTCAAGGTTTGCCAATTTGATTAAATAAAGGTACTATTATTCGAAAACAAATTCGTAACTTTTTATCTGAATTAGAATTCAAATACAACTTTGAAGATGTTTATACTCCGATTTTAGGAAATATAGACCTATATAAAAAATCTGGCCATTGAGAACATTATCGTGAAAATATGTTTTCACCAATTAAAGTTGATAATGAAGAATTAGTCTTAAGACCAATGACTTGTCCACACCATATTTTAGTGTATAAAAGAAAACCTTATTCATATAAACAATTACCAATTAGATTATGTGAAGAATCAATGTTGCATAGATACGAATCTTCAGGTGGTTTAACAGGTTTAGAAAGAGTAAGAGAAATGATTCTTGAAGATACTCATATTTTTTGTACACCAGAACAAATTGAACAAGAAGTATTGACATGTTACAACATTATTAAAGATGCACACAAAGGTTTTGGAACTGAAATTTTCCAAGTAGATTTATCATTACATGATCCTGATAATAAAGAAAAATTCCATAAAGACCCTAAAATGTGAGAAGTAGCAGAAAACTCTTTAAGACAAATGTTAAAGAAACATAATATTCCTTTTGTTGAAAAAGTTGGTGAAGCTGCTTTCTATGGACCTAAAATTGACTTCCAAGTAAAAACATCTTTAAATAGAATCATCACAATGTCTACTATTCAATTAGACTTTTTGTTACCAATGAAATTCGAACTAGAATACAAGGATAAAGAAGGTGAATTTAATCGTCCAATTATGATTCACTTAGGTATTATTGGAACATATGAAAGATTAGTTTCCATCATCCTAGAACAAACCAAAGGTATTCTTCCTTTATGATTATCTCCAGATCAAGTAGTTATTATTCCAGTTAATAATGAATTACATTTAGATTATGCAAAAGAAATTCATCAAGTATTAAAAAATAAAATGATTAGAGCACAATTAGATGATCGTGATGAAAGAATGAATAAAAAAATTAGAGAATCACAAATGTCTAAAATACCTTATCAAATTATTATTGGAGATAAAGAGTTGAATGATAAAACCATATCAGTTAGAGAATATGGTAGTGAAGAAACTAATACCTATAAGGTTGATGAGTTCTTAAATATTTTATTAGAAAAAATAGCCAAAAAACAATAATAGAACATTTTCTTAGTATTGTATATGAAATTTGTTAGTAAAATAATCCTTAATTTTATTTTTGATTTTATCATAAGCACTTCCGGTTTCGGTATCTTCTTCTCTAAATCTAAACAAATCATCGAGAGTTAAATGAAAACTAGGTATATCATATTGTTTAGTTAAACCATTAAATGAGCATGTAAGCATATCTACATGTATATCATTAAGTTCACATCTTTCTATCCTGTCTCCAGTGTACATAATAAAACGATCATGAATGTTATCTTCAATTATTGGATGACAAGTAACATTAGCACGACCATTTATAAAACTATTTTTACAATATTTAGAAATGAGATCAAGAACTAAGGATTGTTGACATAAAAATCTATCTTTTAATATATGAGCAGTTATAAAATGAATATTAATATTCTTATTTAAGCATCTATTTATTCAATTTGATACTAGGTCATCTTCATATTGATTAATTTCTATAAAACCTATTCAAGGATTTTTAGACTTATTTGGCTTGTTATAAACATTTTTGTGGCTGTAATCATATTCATATAAATATTTTCCGTTGCCATTTTCATATTTATTAACATTATTATGTCCATTATTATTAATAATATTATATCCATTAGGCCTATTAGAGTAAGCCTTACTAGGATTAAGAAAATACTTATCAATTATATAAATATGACTACTTCCATAGTCTATAGCATTTTGATACAACTTATTAAGAAACGTATCTAATTCATTTTGATCTACAACTACAACATTACCATTATGTATCTCCATTTCTACCTCTTATGATTATTGACATTAAAAGTATATATATATATATATATTGTCAAGGTTATTTGTATATATTGTTACTAGTAAAAAACAAAAGCAAGAGAGAACTCTCTTGCTATATGTTATTGATATATGTTGTTCCAAACAATTATTTTCTATAATTTTCGATATTAGATAATAATTGGTTTTCAGGAATAAATCCATTACTACGACCAACTTCTTGACCGTTTTTAAAGTAAATTATAGTAGGAATAGATTGTACATTATGTTTTTCTGCTAAATCAGAAAAATCATCAATATTTAACTTGTAAAGATTATATTCAGGATGTGCTTCAGAGATTTTTTCAATAACTGGGCCTAACATTCTACATGGTCCACATCATTCTGCAAAGAAATCAATCACAGCATAATCAGCTTGCATTAATTCATCATATTTTGATTTATTTTCAATTTTCATATTTGTCTCCTTGAATTTTATTATTATCAATATTCTAACATAAATAAAAATAAATATTTTTGCTTATTTATTTGTGGATAATTTATTTTATATCTTCTCTATAATCACATCCATTTTTGTCTTTTTTAGAATATCCTTCACAGCCAATAAATCTAGTACTTTTCTTACCTTTACCTTTACAATAAACAAGATCTTTGCCACACTTAGGACACTTTCTACCTACTAATTCTTTTCTAATATAACGACATGTAGGGTAACCACTACATCCAACAAATGTTCCATTTTTAGAATAACGTTCAGTTAGTTTTTTTCCACACATTGGACAATCTTCATCCAAGATTTTAGATGGGGTAGGTTCTTTGGCTACTAATGATTCAGTAAAATTACAACCTTTATTTTTTGCTGCTCAACCTGAACAACCAATGAATTTTCCATTACGTCCTTGCTTATAAACAAGATCCTTTCCACATAGCGGACATTTTCTTCCTTCAACTATTTCATCAGGTGTTTTTACTAAATTAGTCTTTGCATCGCTCATAACTTGTTTAAAATCATCATAGATGTTTTTTAATCATTCTTGATATTTTATATTACCATCAGCAATAACACTTAAACTTTCTTCCATTTGTGCTGTAAATACCTTAGAAATAAATTTAGAGAAGTGTTGACTTAAAGAATCAATTAATCTTACTCCTAATGGGGTTGGTCTTAATTCTTTTTTATGCCCTTCTGGTAATTCACTAGCAGGAATAATATAATCACGACCTTTAATTACTTTTAACATTGTTCCATAAGTAGAAGGTCTTCCAATTTTATCTTTATCTAATTGTTGAATTAAACTAGCTTCAGTAAAGTATGGATCAGTTTTAGTTTCATGATAACCAACTTCTGGACCACTAATTGGTTTTAAAATATCCCCAATTTTAAGGTAACTTAAATCAATTTCTTCTTTTTTGTTAAATCAAGGAATGATTTTGTATCCTTGGAAAGTAGTAATTGAATTGCTTGTATAGAATTTGTATTCTTCTTTTCCTTTTGCTATCTTAAATCTAAATTCAGTAGATTTAGTGGTAGGTGGTTTCATTAAAGAAGCAATTGTTTGTGATCATATTAATGTATACAACTTACAAATCTTATCAGCACTAGTTTTTTTAGATTCTTCCTTACTTAAATTAATATTATCCTTTAATCATTCAGGAGTAATGGTAATATCAACTGGACGAATCCCTTCATGGGCACCTTGAACCATTGGACCATTATTAAAACTTAGATTCTTTTCTCCAACATATTCTTGACCATATGTTTTAGCAATATAATCTTTAGTGTTTTTAATAAAACCTTCATTTAAACGATTAATATCAGTACGTGGATAAGTAGTTAATGAAACAGATTCATTATTAATAGTGACACCTTCATACATTACTTGTGCTAATTTAGTAACTTCATCATTACTTCAACCAAAAGTATTAATTGCTTTTGTTAATAATGTATCAGTTTTAAAAGGTTGAATAGTTTTTCCTATTTTTTCTTGTTTAGGTTCAATATTATAAAGTTCATATTCATTACCTAACTTGGCAATCATATCAATAGCTTTTTTAGCATCATCTTCACTATTAAATGTGTATTCATATGGATCCATATTCTTAGTTTTGATATTGTCAAAAGTAGCGTCATTTCTCAAATAGATAGGAAAATTACCTTTTAATTTAGTATCTATAGTTCATCATGGTTCAGGAATAAAAGCTTCTACTTGTTTCGCTCTTTCAACAACAAATAACAATGCTACTGATTGAACACGACCAGCTGAATCAGCTTTTAATTTATTCTTTACCAATCTTGATAAATCATATCCAATAAAACGGTCTAAAATTCTTCTAGCTCATTGAGAATAAACTTCATCCATATTAATATCTCGAGGTTCTTTAATTGCACTAGTAATGGCTTCCTTGGTAATTTCATTGAAAGTAATTCTTTTACATTTACTTTGATATTTTTTATCAATAATATCTCATAAATGTCATGCAATAGCTTCTCCCTCACGGTCGGGGTCGGTTGCTAGTAAAATAGAATCAGCTTTAGCAGAAAGTTGATTGATTTGTTCAATTCTTTCCTCAGCTCCTGCTTTCATTTCTCAACGTGGTTGAAAAGTTTTAGTGTCAAATCCTGGATTTGCCTTAGTAATATCACGAATATGTCCAACTGATGCCATAACCACATAATCTGATCCCAAATATTTTTCAATAGTTTTAACTTTTCCTGGTGATTCGACAATTAATAAAGTCATGGCAACTCCTAAAATTTACATAGTATATTATATAGGTATAGAACTCTATCTATATGCTTTTTTCATATATCTATATTTATATAGATAAATTTTTATTGCTATCAATTTACCTTTTTCATATTTAATTGATTCTATGGTATATAAAACCTTCTAATTACTGATTTTATATTTAGTAGCAAAGTTTAAGTAAGATGGATTACTGTCTCCAATTACTTGCATACTTCTTTTTTCAAAATTAGAAATATTTTTATATAAAGTAAACTCAGTATCATTAGTGTTAAAGAATACAGATTTATTACTAATTCCCAATAGCATTCTTAATGCATTTTGTTGGAATGTATTATCTCCATTTGTAGGAATTTCAGTAATATAAATAATATTTTTATTATCTTTGATTTTATCAACAATACTTTGATTGTACTTGGCAAAATCTACTAGGATGAACTTAATGTTCTTAGTTGCATACTTTAATGCAATATCAATGTTTTTATCATTAGCACTTAAAGCTAAAGTATTATTTAATAGAAAAATCTTCTTTAGATTTTCTTCATCTATATCTCCTCATAGGGATGTAATTCTTACTGGTTGTAATATATTAATGTCTCCTGAATAATAAATTGTTAAAGGTGGCATATATATTGCTTTATAATTTTCTGGATATCTTACATCAATAATAGATAAATAATTAGTTTGTTCATCTATATCGTAGAATTTTTCTAAATCAACTACTTCGATTCTTTCCTTTCTTTGGATTGCTTCATAAATACTATCTCAATCTCCGTGGTATTTATAGGCAAAAAAATTAATAACTTTATTCATTTCAAATTTACTCATTTGGTTGTTTCCTTTCTTTTAGTTATTTTTTTGGATCTCTCCATATATGTAAGTGCTGTTTTTTTGTAAAATCACTAAAAAAAATAAAAATTTTTACCAAAATGATGAATTATCAAAGGTTTTTTATCGATTTTTTATCATCTTTTTTCTTCATATCTTCACGTTTATCGTAAAGTTTCTTCCCTTTTGCAAGAGCAATTTCTACTTTTATTTTGCCTTTGTTTCAATAAACTTTTAAAGGAATAACTGTTAATCTATCCTTTTTATGCTGAAAATCAATTTTTAAAATCTCTCGCTTATTTAATAAAAGTTTCCGGTTACGATAAGGATCTTTATTTTGAATATTCCCTTGTTCATAGGGAGCAACATGCATATTTAAGATTCATGCTTCTCCTTTAATAAATGTTATATATGCTTCATTAATAGAACAGTTAGCCTTAGAAATGGATTTAACTTCAGTACCAAAAAGCTCGATTCCAGCTTCATACTTATCTAAAATTTCATAATTACGATTAGCATTTTTATTAGTACATAAAATTTTCACAACTATATTATATACTACCTAAGTAGATACATCATCTAGTAGCTTTGTTTTTATACAAGTAACTCACTTTGGTTAGTTTTATATGCAAATATGAATATGATGAGTATTCCTTTTAAAAAAGACAGGAAAATACTCAGGTATCTCGTCTTCCTTTAATGATATAATTATAAATTATATAAAGGAGTTCTTATGGCACATTACGTAAATTTAATCACTAGTGAATCAGTGGGAGCAGGACATCCTGACAAAATTTGTGACCAGATATCTGATCATATTTTGGATGCTTGTTTAAAAAATGATCCATATTCTAGAGTTGCTTGTGAAGTTTTTGCTAGTAACCATCTAATAGTGATTGGTGGGGAAATTACTACTAATTCCTATGTGGATGTAGTGAAATGTGCTTGAGATGTAGTTTTACCTCTTGGTTATAATGAAAATGAATTTACCATTATTTCTAATGTTAATTCCCAATCACCTGATATTTCGCAAACTATTAATAAGAGTGATGGACAAATTGGTGCTGGTGACCAAGGGATTGTTTATGGTTATGCTACTAATGAAACTAAAACTTTAATGCCTTTATCTATTGTATTAGCTCATGAATTAGTGAAAAGAGCGGAACACTTAAGAAAAACAGGTAAATTTAAATGAGCTAAAAGTGATATGAAATCACAAGTAACAATTGATTACAATAATCCAAAAAAACCTGTAGATACTGTACTAATGAGTATTCAACACGATGAAAACTACAAACCTAAAGAATTTGCTAAATTCATTAAAGATGAAATTATTATGAAAGTATTAAAGGAATATAAAGTTAATCTTGATCCGCATATCATTATTAATCCATCAGGGAAATTCGTGGTTGGAGGTCCTATCGGAGATACTGGTCTAACAGGAAGAAAAATTATTGTAGATACATATGGTGGTATCTCACGACATGGTGGTGGTGCTTTTAGTGGTAAGGACTGTACTAAAGTAGATCGTTCTGGTGCTTATATGGCTAGATACATTGCTAAGAACATTGTCGCAGCAGGATTAGCTGACAAGTGCGAAGTTCAATTAGCTTTTGGAATTGGTTTAACTGAACCAATTGCTATTTATGTAGACTGCTTTGGTACTAATAAAATAAGTGTTGAAGAAATCATTAAAATCATTCATCAAGTATTTGACTTATCAGTAGCTGGTTTTATTGAAAATCTAAATCTAAGAAAACCACAATTTAGAAAATTAGCAACTTATGGACACTTCGGTAGAGAAGAACTAAACGTAGCATGAGAAGCATTAGATAAAGTTAATGCCATTAAAAAATTAATTAAATAAATAATAAAAGTACCACCTAGCTAAAGGTGATACTATTTATTTTCATTTAAATCCTATTAGATTCTATTAATAACCTTCATAAGTATCAATGAAGTATGAAACTGCATTGTTTAGCACTTCAATAGGAACATCATTATTTCTTAAGATAATATCAAATAATGGAGCAGTGTTATTTCTAGTAGAAAGAGTATTAGCTCAATTCATAAAATCACTACCAGTATGACTCTTTTGATACTTATCAAGAGCTTTCATATACAATCCTTCCATTACTTGTAAACCATTGTAGTATGAAACAGCTTGACCTACATATTCAAGGTAACGTTTAGTTTCACGCTT
>JAHHTI010000010.1 GCA_020024735.1 Mycoplasmataceae bacterium
AATTTTTCCAGATTTAAGCAGCTTATCAACATGATTACAAATTTTTAATTTTTGCTTATTGTATGATTTTTTTGGAAAACATACCTGACATAAATTAGTGTAGCACACTTTTGATTAAAAAAACAAGTGTAATTTTATGTCGTTATTTTTTTTGTCTATTTTTTTGAAAAACCAAAATACTCGTATTTACTCAAAAAACTCATAATTAACAATAGTTAATTTCCAACAACAAACAAGTAGTTGTTGTCATTAAACTATTGAAAGAAAAAATTTGTAGTTTCTTGTAATAAATTACAATAAACTCCAAACAAAAAAGAAAAGGACAAAATGTCCGACAAAATGTCTCCCAAATTGTCAGACAAAATGTCCGACAAAATGTCCACAAGCAGCAGAATAAAAAAACAAAAAAGTTAAAAAAATGTAAAAATTCTCTATTTTCAATGAAAAAAGAAAAAAGGTGTAATTAATCATACGACACCTTTAAAGTGTCTTAAATTGCTTTAAAAGTGGGTTAAAATGAGTTTTTAGAATGTAGTCTAAAGAAGTTTATTGGTATAAAGAATCTATCAATGTAATTTTTGTATTCCTTACATTTCGATAAGAATTCATAATAATGAAACCGATGGAAATTAAAATTTTCAATAAATGTTCTTGCTTTAACATTCATCATTTTTAATGAATCATGAGATTTAATCAGGGGTTTGAATTCCTGATCTAAAATCCCATGTTGTCTTTCAATCACTCCATTTTGTTGTGGCTGCATCAATTGAATTTTTTGATTTTCTATCCCATTAGCTAATAGTAAGTTATGGTAATCGTAAGAATGCACAAAATTATTTTGTTTGAACATCATAGCATTGTCTGTTCTGATTCTTTTAATTTTTATTCCTAGGTCATTAAAATATCTGATCATATTGCATGTGGCATTTAATAAATTTCTACCTGACGCATTTTCTAAGACTTCCATATAGTAAAGCTTTGATTGTTCATCTTTTGCATCATATATGGTAATTTGTTTACCAGTAGGACTTTTTTTGGACCAATAATTTTTAAATCCATCTGGATGCAACCAAATGGGAGATTATAGTATCTTAAAGGATGTTTAATTTTAGCTCTTTTATTCTTCTTGGGATTCCTATCATCATTATTAATAATCTTACAAATAGTTTTTAAAGCAATCTCAGGGAAAAGCTTTCTAAAATTTAACCAAATGTTGGTGCGATTAAAAAAATGAACATAATAGGAATCTGCAATTAATTTCCTAATGTGTTCATCATATTTATATTTGATAGTTTTTGGACCAGTGTTTTGAATGATAATATTAGATATATTTTTCTCTTCTAGTGATTCGATTTTCAATATCCACTCATAAAGTGTAGATTTCTGTTTTTGTAAGTTCAATTGAATGATAGCTTGTCGAATTGAGATATTATTGTCGGATGCAACTGAATTAACTCTTTCAATGTTATTAATGATGCAAGATGTTTTAACTAAGTTATTTAAAAATCTCTGATTATGTTCATAAATGACAAAAAGCTCGTTATAGAGCTTTTTTCATAATTTATAGAATTTATTAAAGTTCATTATTTATTGATGATTATATCAGTTGTAACACTTACTAAAACAGGATCAGGATTATCTATAGTTGATTCATCTTTATACAACATAATTTTTATTGGAAAACTGCAAAACTTTCAACAAGAATTTTCATCCACAACAATTCCTGCATTAGGTAAATCAGGGAATCATACACCCCCACCAATGTCTCAAGCACTAGGAGAATATCAACTAACATATAATTCATTATTATAAGGAGGATTATTTAATCATTTAAATGGTTCTCACCCACCCTTTCATCACTCTAAATTTGTATCTAAATTATCATATGGATTGGTTAAAGAAGCTTTAATTAAATCTGTATATTCTGGTTTCCATTCTTGTTTATTTTTTTCATACAAAGATGTACACCCTTTCTTAACAAATTCCTTACGATAATGAACATATTGTTCAATAATATTTGGTTTTAATCCTAAACCCAAACCTAAACCAAGTGCAGTAGCTGATAATACAACAGCCGCACTAGTTGATCCAATAATAATTTTTGTTTTCTTTTCCATGGAAACCTCCAATAATTATTATATTAGTTCTTGGTTTCCTTTTTATCAAATGTTTTACACTTTTGTTTCAATTCAGCCATAGACATTTCAACTAATTTACTTAACTCGACATTTTCAGGAGCTTTGAATTGACAATCTAGAACATTATTCTTTGGATCATAATAAATATAATTATGTTTGTCATCATCGTAAATTTTTGTCTTGTTAAAACGGTCACGTTTGTTGTTCCGTTTAATGTTAATTGTCTGCATTATATTTAATGCGACTCTTCATATTCCGTTGACTAGTGGAAAATACATCCCAATACCAACTAGGAATGTTGATAAATTCCCCGGAATTTTAATTCATTCATTAAATTTGATTAATAAAGCTTTGTCGTTAGCATATAGAATAGCTACAATAATTAATGCTGGTATTAATATTAAAAATAAAATTATTAAACTAATTTTCAGTATTTTCTTTTTCTTGGTCATCTTCTTTTACTCCTTCTTTTAAAATGCTTTCATGGATTTGCTTTAATTCTTCAGCTTTTTGTTTCTCCCTTTCTTTAAATCTCACTTCTGCAGTTACTAGATTTTTATAAATTGTTTCATATTCTTCTTTCACAATTTGTTCTTCTTCAAATAATGTTCTGACATCGCTTTTTGTTTTTTGAATTGTCACTGGACGAGCAACTGATATCACAAAATAACAAACATATATCACAGTTAAAAGGAATGGCAAAAAGAAAACTCCTACATAAGGCTGAGATACTATCCAAATTAATATCGGAACTCATTGCCCTTCTATACCAACTCATTGTGTTTGTATAATTGTAGTTATTAAAACAAATATAAAAATCACAACTAAAATCCATAAGCATACTTTGTATAACGTATTGTTTTTGTTTATTTGTTTGATTTTTTGTTTTACTTTTTCAAGTGCAGTCATATTTTTCTCCTTAATATTTATTTCTAGTTAATGGATTCGTGTTATCAATTTTTTGAAAACTATTTTTTATTTCATAAACGAATGATTGTTCTTCTTTTTTTTCATTTAAATAATTAATAGTCATTGATGAAGCTGAATTGAATAATCCAAAAATATAATCTTCTTTTATGTTGGAAATATATCATTGATTTTGTTGCATATCTCAACTTAATGAAAAAGAGACATCCACTTCATTGTATTTATATGTATTTTTTGTGAGTAAAAAATTAAGCAATTGAGAGGCAGTATATGAAACATTTTCATCTATAAAATTATATCTAGTCTCAAATCTGTATGTAACAGTTTTTCTGTAATTTTTAATTGTATCTCATGAAACTCTATCATATTCATAAAAAGTTTCTCATCTATCTGGTGCACCACCAGGTCCATGTGGTCTTCCACCTGTATTTTGCATGTATGAATATTTACATAAACCATTAACTGACGTAGGTGTTAATAGTGTTCTTGCAGGATGCATTCCTGATTTTATAGGACATGTTTTTTCTATATATACTCCAGTATCTACAATACTATCTTTTTGATATATGATTTCAATATTTCTAGCATCAGGTGGCAAAAGCTTACGGCACTCTTCTTCAGTAGGGTAAGAATGTTGATTATCTATGTAAACAGTTTTTTCTTTAACTTCTCAAGAAGAAAGAAAATAATTATTTACTATTTCATATACATCATCTTTAGATTGCATAAATAGTCAAACTTGATATCATTCATCATCGATTTTATTAATTTGATTTTTAGGTAAATAATTACCGTTTTTAACATCGTTAAATTTGATTTTCTTATTAGTTAATGTAACATTCTTTGATTCATCATAATTAATTAGAAAATATTTTGAATCTACAACAACAATAAACAATGATAGTGAGTCCTTGAAAGAACCATCACTATTGAAATTTTGTTTCACATTTTCAACATCAATTGGACAATCAATATAAAATCATAAAATTTCCTTTTGTGCGTCACTAAGTTTCTCATTATCTATTCCATATGGAGTTATCATTACATCAGATAAAGAAAAACAGATAGCTTTAAAATAACTATATGCAATACTTTGTCTCATTTTAGGATATTTATATTCGTATTGTGCAATTAAATTAGTATTATATTCACTAGCTTTTTTGTTTGCATAAACAACATTAAAATAATTAATGAAGTCATTAGACTTCTTATCAAAAATATTAAAATCATTCATATAAATTCAAGTTGATAGAATTAATTTTTTGATTAGAATAATTAGATCTTCAATTTCTACTGGTAAACTACCGTTTTCCTTAAAATCATCAAAAATCGAATCAAAATCTGTTGATTCTTTAGTGATAATTTTTTTAAATAATTTTAATGGAAGTTGTTTTGATAGAGAAAAATTTAATATATCAATATTTGATTTAGGATTCAAATTTTTATATTTAATGTATAAAGGAACGCAACCAATATTATTACTTACATCTATATCAATTTGTTCATCCTGATACAAAATACCAGAATCGACTAAATCATTTTTGATTGTCCCTATTAATTGAATTGTTTGCACTAAACTGTTAATTGGTAATTTATAAGTAACTTTTGTTATTTTATTTTTTCCAGAATCAAAATCAGGTAATTCATCAACTAATTTAAAATTGATAGTTGAGTTCTTACCTACTTCTAGTTTTTTGATATTTTGTAACCCAATAGAATACAATTGGATAAGATTCATTGCATCATCCAATTTAATCACATCTAGATCATCTTCTGATAATTCATTTAAAGCTTTTACAGAATTGTCAGTAATAAAGTACACTTCTGAATCTTCTTTAAATGGTTCTCAAATAGTGAACAAATAAATTTTATTAGTTCTTTCTAAAAAACCAAAATCGTCATTTGAAATGAAGACATAATCAGTATTAATTTTTAAACCTACATCACCACCATCACCTAAAATTTTAACTTGTGGGCTAAATGTTTGAGCTTCATAAATCCCTTTTTTGATACCGACAAATTTTAGTTTCATAAAATTATTGGTGTTCTGTGAAACTATTGATTCAATTCTATTGTTGAAATTAACAACTTCATAAACATAAAGCTTATGAACGTTATCTGGATTGCTAAAGTAGCTTTCTACTTGTTCCATGTTAGTTAATGGCATTATTTATCTCCTTTAATTTTTCTTATTCATTGTTTTTGCTTTTCAGTTAATTGTTTCCCTTTAGCTAATTTTTTGTTAAGAATAGCTAATCTAGTACGTCGATATGTTTTTAAAGTCAATTTTTTGATAATAACAAAAGACTTTTTAATCCCAAATTTAATCTCACCATAGAATTCCAACATAGCAAGTACAAACAAAATAGGAAGAATAATTAAATAATTCTTAGCTTCTGAAATTGTGATTACATCGAAATGTGACATTAAATAAATGTAAACACCAAAAGTGCTTAATCCGAAAATCATTATCTCACCACCTTTCTTTTGAAAACTATTTCATATCTTTCTAAAAACGATGATTTGATGTAATTATTTGAATTTGTTCCTACACTTCCACTAAAAGAATGCGAATGATTTAAAGTATAAGTGTATTCGGTATTTTCATCAGTTGGTACGCTATAATTATCTGCTTGAACAGGATCGGGTGATCAATCTAAACATCTAGCACTATCTCGTCTTGCTGACATTTTGACATAACCATTAGAGTTCATTTCTGTTAAGAAAGGTAAAATTTTACTGCTAGACACTCAAGCTACTTTAGATTGAATAATCAAGTCCCCTTTTATTTCATCAGTTGAACCACTGAATGATAAATAAGGAATATCATTTGGTTGAAGCTTATATTGCACATAAGAACCATTTTTTCCAGTACCAATCACATAACCTGGAGTGGTAATAGAAATATCATCAGAAGTTAAGTCCATAGCTTTTATGAACACATCTGCTTGAGTTTTAGTTTTAAAATAGCGACATTCACCATCAAAAAAGATATGTTTTGTTGATGAAGATAATTCTTCTTTTGTAGCAAAAGTTTCATTTGCTCATTTTTCACTAGCAAGAATTTCATCACCATTACCAATATTTTTATACGCGTTGTTAGCAGTCACAAAAACTTTGTTCGTACCCATTTGCATAATTGATTGAACCATATCTGGAAGGACTACATTTAGAGTGTTATCGACTAGTTCTAGATGATTACCTGCAATAATTGGATCTTGTTTATCATTGATTTGCGCAACTAAGATTTTAATCACTTCTTTTAATTGTTCAATATCAACTTTCTTATTTACTTCTTTCTGTAATTCAACATCTTTTTGTTGTAATACTTCAATTTTCTTATTCATCGGAGCTACAAGACCTGCTTGAACTTCTTCGCGAATTGTTGGGTCTAATTTTGCAGCAGCAATTTGTTCTTTTACATATTCTGCACTAACACCTGTATCTGTTGCGGTAATCGTTCCATCCTCTGCAATGTGAATATTAGCACCAGCAATTAATTTTTTTTGCTTTAAAGCTAATTCTTCTGTAGTGGCATAGCCTAAAATTTTACCATTTTCAATGATGACTGGTTTTCCATTCGCCTTAGCATAACAATTAAACTTAATTGTGTTAGCCACATTCACTACAACAGTAGAGCTATTTTCTCTTTTTATAAAATCACTATATCCAAAATCTATAATCTGAGCCTTAATTGTTGAATTAAAGTCAGTTATATTCATTTTGCTTTTAGATAAATCCGATAGAATTTGTTCAGCAGAACTAATTTTATTTTCATTAGTAGTTACTTTATTTTTCAATTCTTCGTAATCTTGAGGTTTAGCTTTTTCGATAAGAGCAGTAGTTCTTTTTTCTAAATCATCAAATTCGCTCGGCTGAATTGCAGAATGAATTTTAGAAAGAATGTCATCGCTAATTTGAATAGTGTCTTCTACAATTTCAATTGAATCTGATGAATTTAATATTGGATGCTTTTCTAATTGTTTCTTAATTCAATTGTATATTTCCACAGAATCAGGTACATTTAACACTTCACCATCATTAGAATTAATTGTGTAGGATTCAATTCCTTTGGTTTTGGTTTTCTCTGCTTTTTCCAAATATAAGAAATCTTTGTTATCTGGTAAAGCTTCTCCATCAGGTCCTTTTATGATTTGACCTTCTAGTGACATTTTACACACATTCGTATATGTGTTTAAATTTGTTTTATAAATGTCTTTGTTAATTTTTAACAAATAAACAGTATAAAATTCAGGTTCTATTGGAACATTAATAGGTTGTGAAGCTAGTTTACGTTGTTTAGAATTAGACATATTAGTTCCCCCTAATTTGATAATATAATGTTAATTTTTTTATATTTTCTGCATAGTCATTGTCGTTGCAAGTATTTTTAGTATCTAAATTAACAACTCTATTAAGTTTATCTACTTGTACATTTCAAATAAAATATTCATTTTTTGTTATTGAAGTATCTAATTCGTAAGAAACGATATCATCAAAGCTATTAAATGATTCAGGTAAAGGTAATGTGAATCTGTATGTTTTACCATATCACGCTTTTTTATATCCAGGAGATTTTGTAATAAATCATTCTATTTTATCTAAACCTGAAGGTGTTTCATCACTATTTAGATAATGAGTTCATGTTTTAAGTCCACCTTCCTTATCACTAACAGACTCAGTATTGCCTATTTTAATATATTTTCTTTGTTGAATAATTTCACATTGGTCAGATGTTAAATTGTTGGAAGATACAAATTTATTTAATGATGCTATGTCATCAAAAGGAATAATTTGGTCTTGCTGAAATTCAGTAAAAGATGATCTAAGAGTATCAGGATTAGATTGACATAAATTTTTATAAAATTTGTTCACATCATCGCTTGTTAAATTCAAATGTGGAAATTGAGCGTCAAGATAACTAAATAAAGTATCAACATTCAAATTATCTATTCCTAATATTTCTTGAATACTAACATAAAATAATGGATTAGGATTTGCATTAGCTTTTTTAAAGTCAGTAGCAGCTGCATATATAATATCAGTAACATTAGAAGTAGTAAATATATCAGTTACTTTCATTCATTTACCTTCACCTGTTATTCCACCGGGGACGGAATTAATATTATCATTAATTAAATTCCAATAAATACCACCATCATGAGTAACAAAAGCAGGAATTTGATAAGTCTTATCTGGGTCTCATCTTTCGGTTTTTGGAAATGCTATAGCAATTTTTTCAACTAAATCTTTAGTTGCAAACTTTTTAATTTCTTCCTTGATTTTATTAATCTCAGTTTTGTTAGCTGTATGTTCGCTTTGATTTTTATTAACTTGTTCTTGCATTTCATTCGCTTTTTGAGAAGTTGCAAAAGCTGCTTGATCTACTAAACCGATTGAGCCATCTTCACAAGCTAACATAACACGTTTTTTTGTATCAGTAGGTAAAAGTGCATTTGCACAATTTTGATACATATAAATTTTGTCGCGTTCAACATCAGCCGCTTCTTCATATTGTAATCAATTAATATTGGCAATTATTTGACGAGACAAAGGATTGACTCAATCTTGTAGTAATTGACCACCTATATATCCTTGTTGAATTTGAGTATTCCCAATTGCAGAACTTCCAGCATTTTGGAATTCAGGAAAAGCATTTGATAAGAATCTTTGGTTCACTTCTTCATAAATAGCTTTTTGAAAATCCTTATAATCATCGTAACTAACAGTTCTTTCCCAAACATCACCTATTCTAGATGGAATGCTCATCGCTAATACATTTGCTAATTCAAATACTTTGTTAGTGATGAAATAAAAAGCTTCTTCGGCTGTTAAGTCTTTGTTAAATGCTCTTAAAGCACTAGGAACAATTACTTTTCCAACCAAATTTCCTGTTAGTTCTTGAAAATTAGCAAAAGATAATCCATATTTGGATAATTTATTTTTTATATACTGTATATCGATACTTCCCATACCCGATTACTCCGTTCTTTCCTTGTGTTATTTTTTTGAATTCATTTTTTGAATATTTATAAATTTGATCCTTTGCTTTCTTTTTTACATATTTAGTAACATATGTAGATTTACCGGTTTCAGTAGTTCTAATCAATTTATTTACAAATTGACCACCAGGTAATTTTCCAAAAAAAGCTTTTTCTGCGTTTGGCAAAAAATTCTTGTAGGAATTCTTTCATTTTTCAGACCATTCATGATTAACAATGTCACTAATTCAATTAGCAGTTTTCATAATTGTCTTAGTTGATAAATATATTGACTGACCAAACATACTTGCAAAATTAAATAATTCATAACCAACTAATTTATTTGTTCTAATCATTTTTCCAACATCTCAGCCTCATGAAATATTATTAATATAATATCTACCTGCACTAGGTGCTGTTAGGAACTTATAAATATTTTTTCATGGTTTGTTATAGAGAATTACTGGTTTTTTGCCATTAGTTAATGCAGCATTAAAAATAATGGTGACATGATAATAATGGATAGCATTTGCACGTGCTGGTTGAAGTTTAAGTCCTAAAATTCATGGTGCTTCAGTGTGATTTAGTGGAAGAATCATTTTTTTAGTTCTAGTTGTTTTTTTAAAGAACTTAGAAAAAATTCTTTTCTTAAAAATGTTAATTTTTTTATTTCACTTATTAACAACTTTTTCTCAACCTGTTTTTTTAGCTATGAATTTGAATAGTGATTTTTGTGCATAATTTGGATCAGCAAGAACTGACACTGCTCTATTAATCGTTCTTAATGTTTGATTGAATTTACCTAATTGTTCATGTTTTAAATTATTCATATTAGTTCTAAACTTAAATACATCTTCTTCAAATTTAATACGTTTAACTTTTCCACCTAAAAGGTCATTTTCATCTAATGCGTTTTTATAAAATCGCTTACCTGTAGTTTCAAATGTATCGTCTAAATTATTAAAGTGTAAATGCTTAGCTAATCGATTTAATTTAGAATCTTGAGCAATATCACTAGCAACATTAACTGCATTTTTACCAATTTTACTGATGGAATTGATTTTTCCCGGAACTGTCACGACTGGTAAAATAATGTTAAAAATAATATTATTAGGTTCTCATGGATTCTGTTCTAAAACAAGATCACCAACAATATTAGTAGTAATGTCAGCTGCTACTCCTACTAACATTCCACCAACCGGGCCTAGAAAAGCAGTTGCTACTACTTCTGCTACAACAGATACTACATCTAATAATGCATTTAATAAATAGCGTCATCATTCTAGCTTTTTCCGTGGTGGAACATAAGGTTGTAAACTTCTAGCAGTTTTACTTGCTTGCTTATTAAGTTCAGTAATGACTAATGAATTCATTATTAATTTTCATTATTGGCTGTTGAATCTGTATTGCTATATTTTTCTAAGAATTTCTTTTCTTTTTTAGCTAATTCTTGATTTTTGTTTAATTTTTCACGAATTCTAGCTAATTCAGTTTTAATTTCTTCTACTGTAGGTTCTTTTTCTTTGAATCAACTTTTAGCAGTTTCTTTTGCTGCATTAAAGGTTGATTCTTTTTGTTGTTCTAAAGAAAAAGTTTCAGCACTTTCAGCAAATTTTGTTGAAGGAGTTGTAGAACCATACTTATTCATTTCAGTTAATTCAACATCTTCTTGAGTTGAAACTAAAATAGTTTGTTCATATAAAATACCCATGACTTGTTCTCTTGAACAATGCAAATAAATATCTTTTTCTCATTTAGCATCAGGACCAGTTGAGAATCAATCCTTATCAGCTACTTTATTAAAAGCAATTGAACCAACTTTACCGACTGTAGTAATTACGAAATTTACACCATCTGGTAAACTATTGGTTGAATAGGTATTTAATCCGCAAATTTTGGTAATACCTGCATTTTTAAATAGTTCTAGTCCAGCATCTGATGCAAAAAGTCCTGGTCTTTTCAATAAATTATCCTTTACTTCTTCATTAATCAACAAAATCACATTGTCTAGTGTGATACCACGCGCATATTTGTAATTTGCATCATACATTGTTTTAGCGTTAGAATTACCGATTTTTTGAATTACCTGTTTCGCATCCACAATAGCATCATAAATTTCATCTGATGTAGTTAAGTTGCTAGCTACAAAATGTGCACCTTTTTTAAAAGTAATAGCATCAGGGTGTGCTGCAACTATTTTTTCTTGAACACCTTTTGCAGCACAACATAGATTATTAAATAGAATAATTTCATTTTCAATTCTAAGTTCTTCTGTAAATTCAACAACTTTAGATGCTAATAAATTTTGATATTCTGGATTAGTCATACGATCAATATCTTTAAGTTGGTATTTATCAATAATTTGAGTTGGTCTTAATTTGACTGCATTAATAGTTAAATTTTGATATTTAACATCTGCTGGTGATTCTACTGGTTTTCCGTCTTTATATGTAACAGTTGGATGTGTTTTTGTGACAGCTTGGTATTCAACAACAGAAAATCTAGAAGTGTCTACTGCTTGATTATTTTTAATAAATTCAATGATAGATGGAACACATAGTTGTGGAGCTAATTCAGCAATAACTGTTGTTAAATCTAATGGTTTTCTTTTTCCATCAATGTCTGTAAAAACTGAAATGGTTTGACTGATTGGTGTGTTTAATGGCATAATTTTTTCTCCTATAAAAATATTTTTGGTTTATTGTCTGGTGTAGGATTATCTTTTTTTAAATCACTATCACTCTTTTTGTAATTGATTTGTTTATTTTCTAATTGTTTAATAATTGACTTTTCTAAATTATCGTAATTGGAATAGTCTAATTTTTGATTATCTAATTCTACTTTTTGAACATCGTATTTTTGTTTTAGATGATCTGTGAAAATCGAAATTTTTTTATTCGCTTTTTCCAGCTCGACATCTTTTAATTTCAATGTTTTATTTTCTTCTTGTAATTGATGTATTTTTTCTTCATATTCTGCAAAAATACTAGAAGTATGTTTTTTGAAATCTTCTTCCGTCGCAAATTCTAAATAATTAGATGTTTTTTTATTATTAGCATCTGGTGATGGATTATCACCTTCAGCAAATAATTGAAGTTGAATTTTCATCCATTTACTAATCTTGGTTGTTTTCATGGTTATTCTCCTTACTTGGTTTTTTGTCAATATTAATCTTATTAGGATTTAGAATAGTACCTTGTTGAGTTTGTAAATATTCATTTGCTTGGTTTTTTAAATACTCAGTAGAACCTGATATTTCAACCTTAACATCAATATCACTAAAATCATAATTCTCAAATTCTTCATTGTTGTTAGCTAAATAATCGAAAAATACATTTATAACAAAATCTTTTCAACTAGCTTCTAATAAATTTGCTTTCATTTCGATGTAGTCATCCGACTGAGAATTAATATTCATTGCTTCTGCATTATGAATGTTCTTTGTTCCCATATCAGCAGTCGATTTAGGACAAAAAGTCAATTCTTTGATTTTATTGTCATAATATTTTAGTTTTTCTAAAATAGCTAAATAAATAGAATTACCTTGTTGAATTTGCAATCCCCCTGATCCAAGCAAAGAGAAAATGTTGTCATTTTGGAAGAAAACAGTAGTTGGGTCTTCCAAAGCTTTTTGTAATCTTTCGATGTTATCTGCTTTTGCTTGATTCATAGGAGAGTTAATGTGTGTCAATGATTTAGCCGTAAGCGTATCGCTCAACATACAATCAAGATGATCATTGATATGTTTTAATCAAATGCTATCAACATTAGACATATCATCTAAACCCATAGGATTATTGACAAAAATAGAAAAAATTCTATTTGAATACAATTGCATATGTTCTTTTTTGTTTTTTGAACCTATGTATTCAAAATTATATTTTGTTTTTTGGAAAGGTTTTCAGGACAACCGTAAATTATTATAATATGTTTTATTATAATTAGGTAATAATAAATCTAATTCTAAATGCATAATATTCCAATTATCATCAAATTCAATATTTATTATTTTAGCAACCATAATTTTTGGATTACCAAAATATGTGGTTAAAACTAAACACATTTCACCTTCTAATGAAAGCTCATGAACTAGCTGATAATTAATAGCTAATAGATTACTATTTTTAGAAAGTTTTTCCCATTCCTTTTGAATTTTTTCATTTTTAATTGTAATTTTAGGTTCGATTGTGGCAATTGTGTTTGCGAACAAATTAGCAATGTGTTCTGGGTAAAAAGACACATTTTTAAATGTTTTTTTTCTGATAGGTCTATCGTCTTTATTTTGTATTTTTTGTGCTTTATTAACAGACATATTATTCTCCGTACATTTCTCTTAAAAAATCACGATTATAAGTTTCTGGTTCACAATCTGCAGTAATATGATTTTTACCATTATTTAGCTTATGTTGAACAGCACAATTACTTTCAGAACAATAAGGACATTCTTCTAATTCTCAAAAATCAATGACTTTAATTTTTTTGCTCATAAACACCTGCTATTTGTTTTCAATCACTTGGGTTTTTTCTAGAACATAAAGTAGATTCTTTTTTCTTGATTCCAGTTTTTGAATTTTTTTATTAGCCGATGTAATTCCTTGGTCAATTTTTCTTAAATCTTCTTTGATAGTAGAAATTGCATCACTTTGTTCTTCGGTGATTTCTTGACCTCAAATGTTAATTTGAGCGGGTTTTTTTGGTTTTGTTGACATGCTTTTTTCTCCTTGATGAATTTTAGCTAATAATTGGTTTAATCTTTTTTCCGACGCTACATCGCAATCATAAACTACGATGTCTTTGCCAGATGATAATTTGTAGACTGTTTCTTCACAATCTGGATTGTTGCATAAAGTGCAGTGAGAAACAGAAGTGCTGATTACTTTAATATTGCTCATTTTATACTCCTATACATTGAAATTATTATTAATGACAACAAATTGATAAAAGATGCTGACCGCATATTCCATCGCGTTGATTAAATCATAGATTCCTGGATTAATCTTCTCCTGCCGGTCAAAATCCTGGTTGTATGCCATTTTTGTCATGTAATCTAATAACTGCAATGTCCCTTCTGAGAATTTGATAATTCCTTTTTGAAAACATTCCAGGAAGAATTTAGATCTATTTTGAATATTAAAATCAATGACAAAGTTTGGGTTTTTATTTTTGATGGCTTTTATGGGTTGAATATTAAGATTATTTTCAGCAATGTATTTGCAAGCAAACTCAATGATAACATCATCTTTGGAATCAATTGCTAAAATTGATGATTTAATTCCTTCTTGCTCATTTAATCCTTCTGCAATTGCTAAAATGTATTCCACAGAAGTTAATCTTTTGAAGTTAGAGAAGTCATTAGAAGAGATTTCTTTAGTTGCTAGAATGACTATTTGGAAATCATTGGTTAAACCAGCACGACAAAAACCATTTTTGTCATTTAATCCAGGGTCGAACCCGTCAACAATCATCATATAATCAGCAGCATTAAATTCTTCATAAGTAATTAAATCTTCATAAGGCTGGTTATTTTCATCCAAAATAAAGCGCTTGAATGGGTAAATGATACTAGAAGATTGATTGTCGTATGGGTCACCAGCAATTGTAATTGCATACAATTTTGGATTTTCTAGTTTTAGCTGTTCATATTCAGCACGTTGGAACTCATCAATTTCATTAGCTGGAACATAATAACGTGACATTCTTAGTAACGAACAATCTAATTTTTTTAATTCTGGATCATCTTGGTTTAGTGATTCACGGAAAATATAATTTTTAGCTAACAATTCTTCTCTAGTTGCTTGATTAAATGGCATAATTTTATTTACATATTTTTCACAAATTCAGTGGTTCGAATCATAGATGTTGAATAAGAACACCATTCGACGTTGTTGACCTAGTTTTCTTTTGGTACGCAAAATCGTTGCTTGACGAATGAATTGCATATCAGCTGGTTGTTTGGTGTAAATTTTCTCTAATTGAGAACCTAACTCGTCAGGGTTTTGCTGAATTTCGTCAAAGAATACATCGCAAATGTCGAAGTTTGCTTTTTTAAGCGTTAAACCAGCAAATGAATTGACAAGTTCGAAATTTGCAAAAAAGATTGCTTGACCTGTTGGTTTGTAAACAACAACTTTTGTATAAATCTCAAAAAACTGTGTGAAATCTAGATTATGAACTACTTTTAAAAAGTCTAATGCTTTTTGGAAACATGGATGAACAGTGTTAATAATATCAGTTGATAGATTACGAGCTCATACGCAACAGTAATCTGGTTCATTCACAATACGGAAAATGGTTTCAATCATGCAACCGAAAGATTTTGAAACGTTCTTAGCACCCATGATGATTTTATTTGTCGTCGGAGAATCTAAACATTTAGTGAAAGATTGATGTTCTTTATCATCGGTGTAATTCAATATCTCATTACGAAGAGTTTTTAGAAATACAGGTGGAACTTCACTAGTTGAGATGTTTTCTTTTTTCTTCATGAATTAACTCCTTTACTTTTACAATTGATTTTTCGACTTCTCAAAAACCGAATAAAACTTTGTCTTTTGGTCTGTTATCATAAACAAAAATCATTGATTTAGAATTAATACGCGGATTTTCGATTCTTTGAACAACTATAAAATCATCAATCAAAAATTTATGGTCAATAAATCCTGCTACAAAGTCAGTTTTTGTTTCTTTAGATTTTGGGAAATTTTGGAATATTTGTTTATCTAGCATAATACACCTTCCAGTAAATAAATGAGCACCCCTTTTTTTTTAGGGGGTATAGATATAATGTCAATTATGTCTAATACACTGGACTAAGAAGTATTAAAAGAGTGATACTTGAATAATAATTATATTATTTAAAATAAATTATTATTCCTGATACCTTTAAGGAAACTTAGTCCAGTGGGTTACAACCAAATAAGGTTTTGGTATCACTTTCAAAGAGCAGAACATTGGGAAGTAAAATTAATGATTTACGTTTGTCGTTGATTTTAGTTTTAACAATCACATAGAATGTTTCATGATCATATTCAAAGAAAAAATCATAATCATATTTGACATCAAGAGCATGTGGTGTGAATTTTAGATCAACATGGTATTTAGTTTTGAAGTAATCAATTGCAATTGACTCACTTTGAAAAAGCTTTCAAAATGAATGTTTGAGATAGAAAATCCACTGACGTCTCTCGTATGGTTTATATTTCATATCCCTGATGAAAAATCAATTCTTGGAAGACAAGAAATTATGTCATTCCTGGATAGAAGAAGGTTTCAAATCATGTATTAAATCGCCAAATCAAACACCTTTTGAAATTCAATATTTCGATAACTCGCGAATTATTTTTGGTTTCTTCTTAAGCATTCTAGTTCTTGGGTTAATAGAATTATTTGCTTCTTCAGTAATTTATTTTCAGCAATCAAAGATTGAATTTCTAGAGATTCTGTTGGTTTAATGTTTGATAACTCAGAAACAGATTTGATGTATTGTCTGTTTAATTTTGAGTAATATTTACGAGTAGTTTCCATGTTTTTATGACCAAGAACATCAGCAATATCTTCAAGAGCTGCACCATTCATTCTTAGCAATGAACCTTTGGTTCTTCTAAGAACGTGTGGTGATAATGAAATACTTAATCCTGATTTCTTACCTAACCAAGCTAATCTGTATTGAATGTGTTTTCGATTAATAAATTTAAAATCAAAATTACTATTTTGCAATTCTTGTAAGACTTTAAATGTTTCAGCACTTAAAAATGTATTTCGATATTCATTTTTGTTCTTGATTGTTTTTATCGAGATGCAATTGTCATTAACTTGCAATCAATCAATATCACAAAATTCTTGAATACGCATGCCAGTGTCTAATAATCCATTGAAAATAAAATTCAATTCTTGATCAGGAATATTAGATTTACATTTTTGGACTTCTTCATAAGTTAAATCATTTTTAACAGTTTTGAATTGTTGTTCGTAACGATGCACAGATGAAGAATCAACATTATGATCATCTAAAAATTTGCAAGCGTAATAAGCATACATTCTTTTCGTATTATTTGAAACGTCTAAATTTTCAATATAATTATTAATAGCATCAATATCGAATAAATCAACTGATTGAGATATTTTTTGGATAAAGTTATTCATTTTTAGTTCCTTCTTTCTTGGTAGTTTTTGGTTTTGGTTTTCTTAAAACACAATGATAATTGTGTACGAATTCATTAACAGCCCGAACAATCAATTCTGATCTTGTAACTTCTCGTTTATTCATAACAGAATACTTCTCTGTCATTTGATCTAATTTGTGAACTGTCTTTTTTGGAATTCTCACTGAAACATTAACAGTTAATTCTTTTCTACTCATAATTTATTACCTTCGTCAAATAAACTTATTTGTTTCTTACTTGAAACATAAAAAGTTGAATTTCGAGTAACGAATTTATGGACTAATTTAAGCTGAATTAAATGTTTAATTGCTCTTGAAACAGTCTTCTCTGAGATTTTAAGTTTGTAGGAAATTGAATTTAAAGTTAGAACCTTGTCTGCGTGAAGTTTAGTCGAAAAAGTGTTAATGAAAGCGAGAACATTGAGCTCAGAAGGAGTCAAGTTAAAATCAAACATCCATTGTTCAACGGTATAAAATCAAGCCATAAATTCCTTTACAAAAAGTGTCAGGCATGTTTAGCTGTCCTACAACCGTTTCCAAAAAACCTATACTAAGAACAAAAATCCTAATACAGAAATAGATATTGTTGAAAAATATGATGTTCCACGAGAAATTGTACTAAATTATCATCTTAATGCTAAGCAAGAATTAGCTGTTAAAAAAGCTATCAATACAAATTCTGTATTTTATCTGCAAGGACCTCCAGGAACTGGAAAAACTCAAACAATTTCCGCTATAACTGACTGAATTATCAGAAATGATATGAATGTTGTAATGACATCAAATACTCATGAAGCAATTGACAATTTCTTTGATCGAATGTATGAAAATAATTTAACTAATCCAAATCTAATTGCTTTAAAATATCGTTCGAATACTAAAGATTCTAATAACCAAGATGAAAAATATGCTGCTAACAATCTATTCAACATTTACAAAGAAAGAATGATTAATTCAGTATGTGGTATTACAAAGGAAGTTGCCAACCATAATGAAATTGAAGAAACACTAAATTTATTTTATGAATATGAACAAGAATATAAATTGGAAGTCCCAAAAGAATTTAAAAACCTTTTACCTCTACCTATATTAAAGTTATATTTTAATAATAATGATAAAGAATTCCGTCAACAATTCTTAAAAGATGAAAATGATAATGAAGAAGATGGAGAAAAAATATCTCCTATCGAATATTATGATCACTATGATGAAGCAATGGCAAAACGTATCAATAAAGAAGTATCTCGTTCAGAACAATTACAAAAATTCTCTCATCTACTAGACAAAGCATTGATTACATTAACTAAAATGGGTGAATCTAATAATATCTTAAGGATTAACTATCGAGATAACTATATTAAAGGTTTGAAAGAATTGTTTAATACTAAGAAAGAAAATAAGGACTTATTAACTCAAATGTTACAAGAAGTAAGGACACAATATCATAATAGTTGAAGACATGACAACAATGAAAGACAATTCCTAGATTACATATTAAATAATAGACTCCTAAATGTGATAGGAGTAACAACTACTTCTAAAAATGAAATTGAAATCAATAATGAATCCGTTAGTTTATATAGTGAGTATCCAATTGACTATATGATTATTGATGAAATCTCTAAATGTGCTATGCCAGAAATCTATTCTAAGGCTATTTTAGCTAAGAAAGTTATCTTTGCAGGAGATTATTTACAACTACCTCCTCAAGCTAATATTAAAACTGAAGATGTTATTCAATATCTTGTAAAACACAAAAATCAACTTTCTGATAAATACAATGAGATTAATGATACAGATGTAGAAAATGAATACGATTTATCTAAGGAAGAAGATAAAAAAGAATATAAAAAGGAAATAGGGAAAATGGAACTATATATTGATAATCTTTATAAGGATTCATTCTTTGCTATTCTAGTAAAAAAAATAAAAAATAGTAAGCAAAGAGATAATTCAAGACCTTATGAATTTTTAAATGAATCTCACAGATTTGGAAAAGAAATTATGGATATTGTTAATTATATTTATCCTAGAGATGAAAAATTAATCCTGCCTAAAAAGAATCATACATTCAAACAAATTTATTACAACATCTTCAAAAAGCCAACTCTAGATTCTCCGACTGTCCTTGTTAACTTAAAGAAGCCAACTAAGAAATTCCTTGATGAACATAATATTAAACTAAAAATTGATAATGAAGGATTTGATCAAAAAGGCAAATGATTTAAATGAAATAACAAAGACTTCAAAATATTTAGTGATGCTCTATATAATCAATATTCTGCCTATGTTATCATTAAATTACTAATCAATATTTTCAAAAATAATGAAGGTAAATTTGATAAGCATCAACACCGTATCGGAATTATAACTCTAACAAAAGCTCAAAAACAAGTGGTAGCATCTTATTTGAACTATGAACCAGAATTATCTTCTTACAAATCATTTGTAAAAGTTGATACCATAGATAACTTCCAAGGAAGAGAAGAAGATATTATTGTAGTTGACTTTATTAGAGGTAAAACCAAAGTAGAGAATGGTAATATTACTCCAACAAAAAAGCGAAATACTAGTTTCTTAAAACAAAAGGAAAGAATTAATGTAGCTGTTTCAAGAGCGCGTCAAAAATTAATCATTGTAGGACAATTTGATTACTTGACTAGTTCAGAAGTTAAGAAAGAGATAGACTTATTTGTACAATACTATGACTATCTTTCTGATTCTGCTAATTCATATTTAGAATGAGGGGAAGAATATGAGTAGCGAATATAAATACAATATAGGACTTTATGTTCCTTATCTAACTTTTAAGAATCTAAAGTTTTGTTATAAGAAAAAAAGAAAACTTGATGAGTCAGAAGCTATTATGTTGTCATTTATTTATTCTATAAAAGAATCCACTAAAAATAAATCATCTGAATTTTTGGATATATATAATAAAAC
>JAHHTI010000099.1 GCA_020024735.1 Mycoplasmataceae bacterium
GTTTAATATATTCCAGCATCATTATCTTAGCTAGAATTTTTCGATCTAATATCTTGTGCTTGTAAGATGCCATTTGTAATCTCATGTACATTGAATTTAAGAAACGTTTGCATTGACGAGGATTTCCGTGCAACCCATTTGATAAAACAAAAGCTAGTTGATTTGCTACAGAAAGTGATTCTACAACCTTGATTTGTAAATTTTGATTATCTTTAAATAAATTACTAACAGTACTCATCTTGAATTTTTCAAAATCTTTCTTTTTCTCTTCTATAGTCCAAGATAACACGTTTCTAAAATCTTCATCTTCTAATTCAGACTGTAACAGCAAGCAAGCAATATACGTTTCAACCTCATCTGCATTTAATCGTGGAATACGAATAGGATATTGGATAAGCTTTTCAAGATATTCTTTTCCAATGTCAATTTGAATCCCTTCGATATCTTTAAATTTACTTTTGACAGCATAAGAAATATGTCGTTCATCAGCCCCTATAACAAAAGCAACTTTTCCTTTAAAAAGAAATAATTTTATTGCTTCAAGAGTATCCAATATAGTATCTGGTCTACATCTATCTAATTCATCGACAAAAACAACCAAACGGCTAATTTTTGATTCTTCTAACAAATCAGCAAATTCTTTTTGAAACTCCCTAATATCTTCACGTAATTCTTTATTATTTAATTCATTAGATATATTAGAGTGAATTTCTTCTAATTTAGAGCTTTCAACATTTTCTTGTAACTTTTCTAAAATCTGATCAGTTGTAATACTAAGTAATGTCCCCATTCCTCCAGTCACCAATAAATCCGTACCATACTTGAGTGCTCCTTTGACAAGTTTAAACTTATCTACACTTTTATATAGGCCTTTAATAATATCTTTTGCTTTTGTAGATAATCTTTCTTCTTTACTTATCTCATCAAGAATTGTACCCAAAATTGCTGTCTTAACATCTTCATAGTTTTCAAATAACCACCCATTAAATACTATACACTTAATTTTCTCATCAGCCTTTGTTAAACGGTCTTTGCACATATACATTAAGCTTGACTTTCCGCTTCCCCAATCACCATATACACCAATACTAGCTGGTAAAAGATCATCATTCATAATTATACTTTGAACAGTTTGTCAACCTCAAATAATAATTTCCTACTTTTTTAAAAATATAAGCATTAATTTTTAATATAAAATTGATGCTTTTTTATATAGATTTACCTATATGTTTGTTTTTTTACATGATTTGTAAATGATTGCATTCTCCATGGATGATCTTTTGCTGGTATACGTCTTTGTTTATTTTCCTTTACAATTGGTGTTTTTGCGTCTAATTCTTTTGAATGCTTCATATGTGATGGTATTTCTTTTGCATAATAGAGTACATTGTTAATTAGCATGTATAAACTTTCATCAAAACATTTAATCATTAAGCATTCTGTCTTATTTGCAAATGGAACTACATTACCAGATTCATCAGTAGGCAAATAATATTTTTTCATATATTTAATACTATTTCCATTATCAATCTTACGTCTAGATATAATTGCAAGTGTTTGATTAATTACTTCCTCAGATGGTTGCTTTTCAAACACATTTTTGCTACTATTTAGCTGTAAGGAAAAACGCTTATTATAAGACTGGATGTAATGAACAAGAAAATGGTTGGCTTGTTCTATGGTCTTAATATTAGAACGACGCAATTCAACAGGTAGACGCGATTGTAGTGTTTGGTTAAGACGTTCTACACGTCCCTTGGCAGGAGCCACACTAGTAGTTTTAATATCAATACCTAATTTCTTACAAGCGTAAGAGAATTGAGTATATGTATCATCTTCGTCTAAGTGAGTGTTTTTTCTTTTATACTCGAATACTGTACGTCTATCCGTATAAAACATATAAGGAATACCATGATTAGTAAGAATTTGTTCAAGGACATGGTAATAACCATTAAGCGTTTCTTGTTTATCAAAGTAAGCACCAACGATTTTACCTGAAGCATCATCAATAGCGACATGTAGATGCCAAGTTTCACCATTAATCCATTGATAAGAACTAGCATCCATTTGAATCATTTCACCTTCGTATTTGCTTCTAGGTCTACGAACATGAACGTTAGTAGCTTCTAATGATTCTTTGGCATTCATAATTTTATTTTTTTGATCTTTTTTAAGTTTTTTAGATTGAAGGGCGTGAAGTCTTTTTTTTATATTAGCCTTAGTTTTACGTTTAGCTTTAGGAGATAAAATATATTCTTCCTCACGAAGCCAATTACTAATAGTATTGGGTGAAATAGTAATATTAAGATCTTCTTTGATAATTTCTGAAAAATGGGTGAAATTGGCATCCATATATTTTTCTTTATATAAATTAATGATTTGGTGTTTGATATGATCAGGATATTTAATAGCAGGAGCTTTTCCACGATTACCATGGACAAAACCAGCTTTACCAGATTTTTTATAGACTTGTATTAATCTATTAACATTTCTAACAGTGCAACCTAATTGAATAGCTGCACGTTTTTTATTACCGTTATTATCAACAAGTTGTTTAATAACATCATATTTAAATTGTTCGTTTTTCATAAGTAAAATTTTCCTCATTGTCTTTCCTCCTGTGTTAACAGGAATATTATATCATTTCTTGGACATTTTCTATCTAGTTACAATAGGATTTTATCACTTGAGAATCAGAGACTATGCCCAGATTTTTCTGTGAGTTCTTGACATGTCAGTTCATTTTTGCTATTAA
>JAHHTI010000100.1 GCA_020024735.1 Mycoplasmataceae bacterium
GACAAAAATAAGATGTTTAATCAGATGTCTCAAAATATCGGAGAATTAGGAGTAAGTTCAGTAAAAGCTCTATGTAGTAACCCTGCATCTAAATTGCTTTATAACAATAAGTATCATTTACTTTTGCAATTATCAGTTAATATAGATTTCAGTGTTTCACAAATGCAAATTATTTTAAATGTCTTGGATGTTATTTCTTTACAACGACGAAGTGTAGATATTATGGGTAATATAGACTTTGATTTAGATTATGTATGTTCGCATGCACTTAGTAAAATTAAATTAGATACTATCGAAGAAAAACACAGTTATTTTAGAATATTGATGAATAGCTTGTGATTTCAAGAAGTGACAGATGATGTTTACTATATTTCTACTAAAGTAGATTTGATAAATAATAATCATTATAAAGAGAGTTTTCATTATGACCGATTATTACAAGGTGATTATATGGTACAAATAGAATCATTTACTTCAATTAAAGGTTATGATTCTACACGAAATTGACAAGCACCCGGAAGAGGTCATGGCAGAACTATTATGAATATATGTAGTTATTTCAATGGAGTTTTTTATTTGTCAGATGTTACTATGACTAATCATTACACAAGAACCGGTTTTTATAAAAAGAATAATATTGCTGATAAATGAACATGGATAAAAGATGATGGTTATTCTATACATGATCGTGATGAATATGACGAAAATTTTGTGGCTAGTGTATGTAATAACTTTGAGTTTACAAGAGTTGTTTCTATTTCCAGTACTAAAAATCCTATTAATACTTATATTGGAATGATTGAATTTGAAGGAATTTCTTATTGTATAATGATTTTACTTGATTTTCAAGAAGGAGAATTCTATCGAAGAATCACAAAATTAAGTATTGTTGATAGTGAATTAAATGCTAGCACACCTTTTGACTTAAACATTACTGCTACCTATAATGATGGAAAAGCTATTTGGTTTTATTCTAAAGACACCATCGCTAATAATGGACAAGTGTTAGGTAATGTAGTTGGTAAAATAGATACAAAAAAGATGTCTACTAAAGACTATAGCTATTGAGCTTCAAATGCTTTACAAAGTGACTGAAAAGGACATAATACTAAGGATGGAATATTAAGTCTCTATACTTGTGCTAGTAATTATTGAGATGAATTAGATCCTTCTGCTCAATTAACACCTGTGCCTTCTAACGATGGTAGAAGGGTGTATGTATTTCAAGGTAACACATCCAACGTGTGAGTTATTGATATTGAACAAGACTATAAATATGGAAAATTAATTACTCCTACTGGAGAATTTATTGAAACTCCTGTTGATATCGCTAATACTAAGTGAAAAAACATCGGTTCTATGGATTTAACAAGGTTTGCTAAAACTATGGTAAATGAAACAGCTAATATTGCTAAAGATGTAGATTGAACTAATGCTATCTATGAACAATTAAAATTTCTTTACATTAATCTACCACCTAACGTTACTAATAAAAATATTACATATCAAGTAACAGGAATACGACCTCTATTAGGAGAAATGGATTTAGAGATTAAAATTGACCGGGTATATTTCAATGGACTGATTGAAAATAAAACTAAAACTTGTGGAGGAACTTTAACGATTACTGGTTTTAAACCTCAAGACCCTACACCTGAAACTTACACTTATTATTTAGGTAAAGATATTGAAATTAAAGAAGCTAACTATAATTTGATTTTCAATCAAACTAAAGAAGTTTTATTAAATGAACATATCATTCCCCAAGATGCAGTCATTAGTGAAACTTCAAAGAGTGTTGAAGGTAAACGAAAAATTATTTACACTTTAGACACTAATCAATATTGGAACACAGATGGGTTATTGACTATAGGTAATAAGACAATTATTGTTACGGTGATAGCTACCCATCATTCTTCTTATATGAATACTGTCATTAATCCTGATGCTATAACTACTTTAGAAATTGCAAAAACTATTCCTGAGTTAGCGACACACACTTTAAATGAAATTGATGTTAGTATTATTCACACTTATATCTTTAATCATCTAAAAGATTTCTTTATAGATTTACCAGAAGATTTGATTATAGAAAACACAAACCTTACTCTATTAAAACCTTTATCCAGTCCTAAAGATGGAAAACTAGTGGTGAAATTAGATTTGGAAAAAATTTATGAAAACAATGAAATTGTCTTTAAAACTTTATCATTAAATATTACTTTCACTGGTTTTAAAATACAATCTCCTTCTCTTTTAAGAGATATCACTATCACTTTAGGTAAAGGAGAAAAGTTACCAGATGACACTACTCCTCTTATCAAACAAGCTAATGATTATTTAGTTGCTCACAAAGAAGAATATATTTTACCTCCTGATGTGGTTATCAATTCTATTCTTAAATCCAAATACAATGAAGGATTAATATTGGTTAGTGCAGTCAATACTTATTATGATAAGGATGGTTGATACAAGAAAGAATATCGTCCTTTTTATACAACTGTTAATGGTTATCAATTCAACAAGCATCTTCCTCCTAAAGAAGAGGCTACCAATATTCATTTCTTCAAGAAGATTGATTTAACTAGATTTTATTGAGTGTATATTTTAGGAATTATTGGAACGGTTATTATTATTGTGGGAATTATTAGTATTATTGTTTATTATGCAATTTATAAGAAGAAACATGATAGAAATCAAATAAGAGG
>JAHHTI010000101.1 GCA_020024735.1 Mycoplasmataceae bacterium
TTATTAATTAGAATTGCTACAAAAGGAGGACAAGAAAGGAAAAAATGAAATAGAGCGATATATAAAAGTTATTTTATCATTGTAAATAGCAGAAGCATAAATAGCACGAGAAGAGGAAACATATGACAAGAAATGACATTATTAATAAAGTTGGCAATGATTATCTTTCTGCTAACATTGAAGCAGATGAATTTAGTTATGTACAAGCTTTAAAAAGACCTATTAAACAAGAAGAACAAGAGAAAAATTCTAAAAAAAATAACCATTGAAAATTAGACATTAGATTTGAAAAACAAGGAATTTCATTGCTCATTGAAACAAAAAAAACTAAGCAGAAAAAATTTAAACAAGAAGATATAGATCAATTGTTCTCTTATGTTAAATTAGAACGTGAATATAGACCAAAGAATAATATCATTGCTATTCTTTACGATACAAACACTGAAAATATTAAGGTTTGAAAAAATGAAGTTGAATTAGAAGATGAAACAACCATTAATTCAATGCAATATTATGTAGATTTATTTAATAATAGAAAAAATGATAAAAACAATGTTATTGAAACTACAAATTCATTGAACAATGATTTACGTAAATTTAATGTTTCTGAAAAACTTAGAAGTCAATTTGTAGGTTCGTTGCTTGTCGCTTTAAATAACGGACTTCAATATAATGATGGTTTGACAACTAAAGAAATTATTAATAGAGTTACTGAGATTTTAGATGGTAAAATTGATAATGATGACAATAAGAGATTAAAAACTAATCTATTAATTAAAACATTAAATGAACAAGAAATTAGAACTCTTAAACCAAAAGACTTAATTCATTTATTAGATAAAATCAAAATTAATCTTATTCCATATATAGATGATAGAAATTCACAAGGTGAAGATTTATTAAACTTATTCTTTACTACATTTAATAAATATGTTGGTAAAGCAGATAGAAATCAAGCTTTTACACCAACGCATGTTACTGATTTTATGTGTGAAATTGTAGAAGTCAATAAAGCATCAAGAGTTTTAGATCCAACATGTGGTTCAGGAGCTTTTTTAGTTCAAGCAATGTCTAAGATGTTGGCAAAAGCTGGTAATGACGAAGAAGCGAAAAAAAATATTAAGAAGAATCAAATTTTTGGTATCGAAAGAGAAGAAAAAGCTTTTGGTTTAGCTACTACCAACATGTTAATTCACCAAGATGGAAAAACAAATGTAGTTTGTTCCTCATGTTTTGATGAATCAGAATGGATTAAATCGAAAGGTATTAATATTGTGTTAATGAATCCACCATTTAACGGTCAAAAAATGCCTAAAGATTGTCCTATAACTAATACTAAAGCGGAAGATGCAACTAAAGGTCTTTATTTTGTTGAATATATTGCATCCACTGTTGGGAAAGGTAAATTAGCAACTATTCTCCCTTTACAATGTGCTATCGGAACAGATACAGCTGTTGCTAAATATAAAAAGAAGATATTGAAGCACCACACATTAAAAGCTGTCTTCAGTATGAATGACGAAATTTTTCATCCTGGTGCTTCTGTTAACGCTTGTATTATGTTATTTGAATTAGGTGTTCCACACGATCCAACTAAGCCAACTTTTTTTGGTTATTTTAAAGACGATGGATTTATTAAACGTAAAAACAAAGGACGAATAGAAAAAAGAGATTGAAATTCAACAAAGAAAAAATGATTGGATCTTTATGATCATAAGAAAGAAGAAGCTGGTTATTCAGTATTAAAATGTGTAACTGCTGATGATGAATGGTTAGCTGAAGCTTATATGGAAACTGATTATTCTGTGTTAACTGAAGAAAATTTTGTTCAATCTATTAGAGATTTTATTGCTTTTAAAGTTAAAGGAGGAAATATTGATGATTAGTAAATTGAATACTACTAATTGAAAATTTTTCAAAATTAAAGAAATCTTTCCTAAATTAGTAAAAGGAAAGTGTTCAAATGCACCCGATTTAACTGAAGGGAAAGATGTTCCGTATATTGGAGCTAAAAAAACAGAAAATGGTGTAATGCAATGATGCGAATATAAACGTAATCTAATATCTGAAGCTAATTGCGTTTGTTTTATATGTCAAGGTGCAGGAAGCAATGGTTATTGTAATTATTTTGACATCGAAACAATTCAATCTACATCAAATACATTAGGATATAACAAAAATCTTAACGAACATAATGCTTTATTTATAGTTGCAGTTGCAGATTTAGAAAGACCAAAATGATGTTTTGGAAGAGGTAGAGCACCAAAACTTGCTGAATCTAAAATCAAACTTCCAGCTAAAGAAGATGGAAGTATAGATTGAGATTATATGACTAACTATATTAAAGAACTAAGAGAGAGAGAGAGAGAGAGTTCTGAACTTGCTCAATCATTAAGCAACAACAAATTTGAGCTTGATATTACTAAGTGAAAGTGATTTGTTGTGAAAGATATTTTTGATATTTTAAAAATCAAAAAATATAGTTCTATCCCTGATAACGAAGGAGATACTCCGTTTGTTTCTTCTACTATTGAAAATAATTCAATAGTGAAATACATTGATGAAAAACCAATTAATATCAAAGGAGTCATTTCTATAACAACTAATGGTGTAAATGCTTTTACAGCTAAATATCAAGAAGACTATGCTTGCTATAGTACCG
>JAHHTI010000102.1 GCA_020024735.1 Mycoplasmataceae bacterium
CTTTAAGGCTATTTTAATAATCATTAGCTTTTTTGAATTACCACTAAATTTAAAGCAAGATAAATATATGACACCTAATTATTAATTTAAGCATCTGGTGAATTTGTACAAAGATTTAGCTTTAAACGATTATTAACAAATTCCATCATTGACACAAAATATAAAGGAAACTTATAGATTTTTAATTGTTCATCAAAACTAAAGTTTTTATTACTCAAAACAATTGCATACTCAGGCTTATTACTTGTAATAACCTTCTTCAATGAAGTAAGACTAAAGTCCTTGCCAAATTTTACTTCCAAGGGAATAAAATTTCCATAAACATCTTCAACTACATAATCAATTTCATATCCTTTTCTAGAATTAACAGGAGTCTCTTTATCAATGGCATTTTGGTTTCCAATAAAGCTATAATAAAAGATATTATTATCACTAATCTTATGATTAATTTCACTTAAAATGAAATTTTCTGCAAGTGCTCCTTTTTCATTACTATAGATATTTTTCTTGCTTTCATCCAAAAGATATTTATTTAAATTAAAAACTGTACTAACAAAGCCACAGTCATTATAATAAATCTTAAATTCATTTTCCTTCTTTCGTGTTTTTAATGGTACATTTAAAGAACTAATGTTGTTAATTTTATAGATAATTTGGGTAATTAATAAATTTTGAATGGCTGGAGCATAATTAATGTATCTTGCAGAATTATCAATATTGGATAACATATATTTTTTATTTTCTTTGGATAAAAATTGTGGAATGTTTTCAAAAATTAATTTTGCTTTATATTTATCATTAGTTTTCATATTATATTTAGAGATATCATTAAAATAATCATTCATTAGAGTTTGCTTCTTTAAATTGATAGTAGCTTCGTCTTTTTTATCCAAATACATTTTTACAACTTCTGGCATTCCTCCAATAATCATAAAATCATGTAATAGGTTATTAAGGATATAATGTTGAGTACGATTCACTTGTTGATGGTTTATTAGAGAAGCTTGAGCATTAAGATAAACATCTTTATATCCTAAGTTATCAACAAACTCATAAAAATTTAAAGGATGCATATTTAATTGGATGGTTTTGCCAACCGGAAACGAATAATTATCATTGTTAAGAAAATTTCCTAGATAACTTCCTAGACAAATGATCTTAATTTGATACTTATCTTCTACAAAGTTCTTTAAGGATGTTTTAATACTAGGGACTTCTTGAACTTCATCAAAAATGATAAGGGTTTTATCATCTATTTTTTTTCCACTAATAAATTCAATGCCTGCAATGATTTCAGCAGGGTCAGTTTTATTATCTAATTCATTAAAATAATTGCTATTCTTTAAAAAGTTGATATAAATATGTTTATCAGGAAATAATTCGGTGGCAACTTTAGTAACTGAATAAGTTTTTCCTACTTGACGTGCACCTAAAATAAAAAGTGGTTTTCATTCATTACAATCTAATGCCCATGATCTTATCTTTTCTTCAATTAACCGTCTCATAGTATGAGTATAGCATATATTTTTGGGTGAAAATGTTAAATTTTAACAAAATCCCCCGGGTGAAAATATTAAATTTTAACAAAATCCCCCATTTTAAGGGTTTTTAGGCATATTTTAATAACCAATGTAGAATTAATCAATATTAACCTTGAACATTAACTCTATAAGCGTTAATTAATATTGATTTCAAACACCACTAAAAATAAAAATCTGCTTACTTAATTCATTCTCGAATCTTATAAACCGCATATAAAGGAATATGGTATTCAATTCCTTTTTGATGAAAATTAGCTGGACTTATAATAAAAACTTTTTGTGGATGATATAAAGCTATATATTGATCTAATGAACTAGCATTCTTTCTTTGTTTAACTCTTGATTTTACTTCAATCGGAATAATTGAAGATTCTAAATCACTAACTAAGAAATCTACTTCATAAGCAATTTGCTTCTTGTTTAATTGATTATCTGAATTAGTTTTGGTAATATATTCTTTTCAATAATCAAGGTTTGGTCTTTGTAAATTAATAGCTACATAGTTTTCAATAATACCACCAAATAAATCAGCGATTTCTTTTTTACCTGCAAATCAATTGTGGATATCAAGTTGATTGATTTGCAAGGAAGCTGTTAAAAGAGCAATATCACTATAATAAAGTTTAAATGATGTTTCAATATGGTGTAATGATAGAGGATAAGCAACCTTATTATTTAAATAGGCTGGAATGACAATATTTGAACTTACTAAAGCTTCTAAAGGTTTCTCAATATTACGATATCTAATGTTTTTACCTAAACTATCAATACTAAATTTTTTTGAACACTCTCCATTCAAGAAGAATGACATCTTTTTGAAGATAGAATCCATATTTCTAATAATCTCTTCACGAAGATTAGTTCCTAAATACATTTCATTATGATTATCTTCGATATAATCTTCTAATAATGATTCTCGGTTACGTTTAATACGTTCATTAACTTGGTAATTATTTTCTATATAGGTTTGTAAAATCTTAGGCATCCCACCCAAATAAAGATAATCTAGCAATAATTGGTTAAGTTTTTCATGAGCAATAGCATTAACTTGGGTTAAATTTTCAAA
>JAHHTI010000103.1 GCA_020024735.1 Mycoplasmataceae bacterium
TCATTTGTTATAGATGAAAAAGGAACTCTATTCTTAACTTGTGCTTCAAATCATTTAGCATTGAAACTCTTACCACTTAATCCAAGATCTTTTAGCCCACTAGGAACTTGATTAAGTATTTCACTATAAGGTTTAAGTAAATTTTCTACATTAGCAATTTTTCTCATTGCAGTCATATAAGCATTAGTAGCAGAACGAGCAACAGCCATAGCTGTAAAACCACAACCAGTTAATAAGGTACTTCCAACCCCTAAAGCTGACATTGCTACTATCCCTGCTTCATTCACATAATCTCCTTCTAAACGAAGGTTAGAAGATGAGAATCAATTTTGTCCATAATGATATTTTTCAGTGTTAGGGTTATAAGTTGGACGATTAATAGGATATTTATCAGTTTGCCCACGGTCATCATCAGAATCACCTGCTACCCCATCACTAACTGCAGCAGCTAAGGTTACACTTTCACTCTTCGCACTTGCTAAAACGGTTTCAATTTTAGTTTCTCGTGGTTTTAAATCAGTTGTAGTGATATGGTTTTCAACCCCTAAAATATCACCATATAATCGATTAGCTAAATCAAAGTTAGCAATATAGTTGAAAATACGATTACCATTACCATCCATTAAAGGGTCAGTAAATTTAATAATATTCACTGTTTGTCCTGGTAATACAACACCACTTACTTCATTATAGTGTTGGGCATCTTTATAGAAGATTTTTGATAATCCTAATTCTTTTGGGTTATTGATTTGGAACACAAAATCAAAGTTTACTCCATAGTCATCTACAGTATAGTTGTATTGAATATTGAAAGCTACCAATAATTTTTCTTTTAATCCTTGGATTGATCAACCAAGAGCTGAATATTCAGCCATATTTAAACTAATTAATTGATCAACCATTGCTTGTTCAACAGTTTTGAAATAATCATCAAGTGAAGCGTTCAAATCACTTAAATAATATTTTTTAAAAATTTGGTTAGCTTCTAATAAAATACCTGCAGTTTTCATTGCCCTATCAGGGTCATTTTCATATTTTGAAACAACTTGTTTAGGTTGTTCTGGGCGATAGTAGAAAGATTCGGTAATAGCTGCATCAGTTGAATTAGCAAGATTATTAGCATCAAAATGCTTTACATCAAAAGTTTTAGAATTAACAACTGCTCTTCCATTAGTATTATCTGGTAAGTAAGATAGGGTAACTTGATTAGTTTCTTCGTTATAGTGAGTTTGTAAACGACTAACATCTAGACGGTTATCAATGTTATAGAATCCTGCATCTTTTAAATTTTGAATAGTTAATTCACCATTATTACTAAAAAGGGTAGGAGTTTGGTTGAAGAACTTCACATTACTAGGAGTAGTATATTTAATGTTATTAAATAATCTAGTTTGTACAATATTCTTATCACTACATAAGTTAGGAATAACAATTTGTCGAGTAGATTCGTTATAAGAAAGGTTGTAATTTAAAATTCCTTCATCATCAACACAAAGATCATTTAATTGCAACATTTCTTTGTCATATAATAAATCAAAATTAGAATTGTTACCTTCACCAATATCAAATAAATCTTCAACAGTATTATGACTATTTAAGAATTCAGTTGGGGTTTGTGGTTTTTCGGCAATATCTTTATCATTATATTTCTTTCTTGCAGAAATTTCTGATAATAGTTGATTATCATTAACATTAGTTTTAATGATAAAAGTTTTTTCAATAAATGTTGGATCAGCTGATTTAGTTGTTCCAGCAATTATTTTTCTTACAGTATAGTGAAAACATGAATTAGTATCATCAAAATAAGTAACTTCAGTATAAACACCAGGATCTTCTGTTGGTTTAGAATGATCATCAGCCACTAAATATGGTTTTAAGATTTCTGGTTGATTAACATAATATGAAGGGACTGCTTTTTTAAAAGATACATGTGCATCATCATTTGGTAAAAATAATTCTAGACCATTTCAATGTTCAGAAGATTTCAAAAATCCAGCCATTGGGAAAACAAGATTTTGATATTTTCTCTTAAAAGAAATAGTAAGGTCAGCTGTTCCTTTTTCATCATCACAATTAGCTAAATAAACATCGTTAATTAAATCAAAATCAAAGTCAATTGTTGAACTTTCAGTAAATCCTAATTGTTTAACAAAGTATTTTTGATTATAAACATTAGCTTTAGGAATTTGGTATTCTGAAGGTAAGAAGTTTGTTCGATTAACTAAACCAACATCTTGTGCCATTGCACTGGCAAATTCAGTAGCAGCTTCTTTCTTAACTTTCTTGGAAGAAGTAACACTGTAATAAACAGCTCCTGCTGAAGCAGCAACTCCAACAACCATTAATGTTGCTAAAGAAGCAGTGAATAAAATTTTTCTTGATTTTTTCATATTTTACCTCAAATGTACACTATGTACGTTTTCATTGTACTACAGTATTTTTATTTTTGCGTGATTTTTTTTAGAAACACTATCGCAAACGTTTTTTTGCCGCATACGCGTCTATCTCGACTTATAAATAGTGCGATACGGTGCGAATTTTAGGGATTTTTATCATTTTTAGCGTATTTTTAGGTATCAAAACGGTGAA
>JAHHTI010000104.1 GCA_020024735.1 Mycoplasmataceae bacterium
TTATGACCTAAATTTATTTTAGTATAATAAAAAATGATATGTCAAAATAAAACTTTTAAGGTTTTATAAAAAGGCATTACCCCCAGTAATTAGAGAACTCCCAAAATTGTTAATACGATGTAAATAATAAAAAGTTGTATAAGGTAACGACAGTTTATAAGATTACAAATAAGATATGAGTTTACTCATATTTCTTAATTGAAATGTAGCACAAAAAAATATTTTTGTACAATAGTCCAGCTTGTTTTTATCATCACGTCTCTTATACAATAATATATTTTTGTAGCATTGCTTTTACAGAACCAAATTCTTTGTTAATAGCATCTGTAGGAGCATCCATAATAATTCTTTTATCTGCTAAGATAATTACCCGGTTCACCATTTCTTGGATACAATCCAAATCGTGGGAAATAATCACTAAAGAAATTTTGTATTTATCACAAAAACTTAAGATATATTTTTGAATTCTGTTTTTGATGGCAATATCTAGCCCAGTAGTAAATTCATCTAGGAATAATACTTTAGGTTGTCCTAACATAGCAATGAAGACATTAACTCTTTGTTGTTGTCCTCCAGATAACTTTGACATCTTAGTATCTAATATGGAAGTAATACCAAAAATATCTAAACCTTCTAATATTTCAGCATCATTATCAAATTTGGGTTCTCTTCCATATAACTTAAGAGTAAAGGCAATTAAGTCTCGCGGAGTTAAAGAAGAAGGGAATTGTAAGTCTTGAAATTGCACAGATAATTTTTCATAAGGAGTATGGGTATAATCAAAGTTATATTTGATTGTCCCTTCCTTTACTTTAAAAATTCCACACAAGGTTGAAATGGTTAAAGTTTTACCAGCCCCATTAGGACCTAAAAAAGCTAATCTTTCATTTTCAAAAATTTCAAAATTAACATGATCATAAACTTCTTTAACACCTTTTCTGGTTTTAAAATAATGTGCAATATCAATAGCTTCAATTAAAGGGTTAGTAGGATACCCTTCCTTCTTAATGAACAAAGGAATATTTTCATAAGGGTTAGTTGTTGGTAAGGTATCTTTTTTCTTTTTAAATATTCAATGCTTTTTCATAATATATTCTTGTTTAATAGATAAGTGAAATCTATTAAAGCCTCCTTCCTATCTTGATGACCATTTAAACTTAATGGAACTGGCTATTCCAAAAGCGATAAAAGAAACTAGGGGCATTACAATATTTAAAATCTTATATCATATATCATAAATAGCAGGAGTGGTTAAAGTAATGGGAGTAATCCCAATAGTAATTTCATAACCCACATAAACAAGAGATTTTTTAAGATTAAAAATATTAGTTCCTTTGTTTTGTAGAAATATAGCATTGTTAATCATCTCTTGATGTTGTTGACTAAGCTTGTCATCGTGTAATCAAGCATCTACTAGTTGGGCTGCTAAATCCTTTTTATCAGGTTCTAGAATACTTTCCAAACTAGCAGTAATAGTTCCAATAATATCGGATTGATCCATTTGGGGAACAGTCGCATTACTTAATAATCCAATCGGATAAGATAAAGGCGAGAACAAAGAAAAAATCTTGGCACTATAAGATTGACCCAAGAATTCTAAATCAGTAAATTGAGCCGTAATAATTTCTGTATACATTAGTAACATAAAACCAATTAATTGGGCTAAAGCTGCACTATTAAAAACCACTCCAATAAATAAACCTGTAATTAGGGATACGCCATATAAATTAAATAAAGCATAGATGACTTGTCATCAATCAATTTTAGCAAAACATTCACTAGCATAATTAGCTAGAAACATCGCATATAACATAATGACAATAATACTAGAACTACATAGAGCAATTAAATAGTATCCCATTAGCATAAAACAAAACTTATATTTATTAATACTTGAGATAGATATTTTTCGCAAAATAATTGATCTTTTAAATTCACACAAAACTTGTGGTAAGGTAATTAGTGTTAAAGGTAAGATACCGAGAGTAAGATATGCTCTTAAATAACTAGCAAAATAAAGAGCAGCTTGTTGAGGCGTACTAACATCTAATCCAGTTAATTTAAAATTAACCATTAAAATAATTGGTAAAATAATGGCAGCTATTGGTCCTACTTTTGATTTTCAAAAGTGTTTATTAATCAAAGAAATAACTGCAATATCAGGATTTCAATCTTTATTTTTAAATTGCGTAAAAAAATTCATACATTACTATTTTATAATAATATTTTAAAACGTCATTTTTCTTAATTTAGAATCATCTAAAGCTTTTCTTCCGTACTTGGCAAACGGTTTCCCATCAAGTCTTACTAAATCAGCAGTGAAATGTAAACTTAAAGCAGTTAATGCAGAACCTATTCCATAGTAATCAACAGGAACTTTTAATTGCGTAAATTGTTGGACTTTTTGTAAATTATTATCACTACTAGCAACAATTTGCACACGTTGATGACCATGTGTATCTAATCATTTTCTGACCATAAAAACTAATTCAGGATTCACTCCATAATATTGCTTACCGTGAAAGCCTTGTTTTTTTAAACCTGCATCAATAATATTTTTTGCCGTATCCAGTCT
>JAHHTI010000105.1 GCA_020024735.1 Mycoplasmataceae bacterium
TGCAGAATACAAGCAATATTTTTAGTATATCTTAATTTATAGTTGTTTTTTTTAAGCTCATTATAAAGTATTTTATCTTGTGCTTTTGAACCGTTGAATTGATAACAACAATCAAAAGGTTCAATATCTATTAGCCCACCTTGATTAGAGGATGTATCGATTACTAAACCATAGAATTTATTTCCATGAGTTTTTGCTATAGTAATAGCATTATTCATTTCTTCATCATCGAAGTCAGCAATGAAATCAGAAATTAATAGAACATCAGCGTTTTTATATTGTGACTTCTTAAGGACTTCTGTAGCTGCAATTAGAGGATCAATGCAATTAGTTCCACCACGAAAACTTTTGGATAAAAATTTCATCAGATTATTATTATCACTATCATTACAAGTTAATTCATAACATTCAAAAATATCTGAGAAATTTATTAGAAAAACATCTCGGTTGTGAGTATTAGCAATTTTGGTAATTTGATAAGCGCAAGCTTTAGCAATACATTCTGGTTTACCATTCATAGAACCTGAGGTATCAATTACTAGTACAACAGGTCCTGTTTCTTGGTATTCAAATATTTCTTCGGTTGTTGAAGGAGTAATGGAATCATCATATATTTCACTGACATAATTAAATTGCAGTAATTTCTTTTCTAAATAATTTAAATTAAAAAGTACTTTGCCATAGCTTTTATGGCGTAATGCTAATTGATGCTTTAAGATTTGATTAATATTAAAACCAAGGTTTGTATTTTTAAGAATTTCATACATATTATCAACATTGGTAATACCTATTTCTTTAGTGGAAGGTTGCTTTTTATTTTTACCATTAGTATCAGTACCTAATTGTTCTGCTAATTCAAGAATAAATTTGAAATTTAAATATCGAAAAATTGAATAGATCTTATTAGATGATCCTAAAGAATAACCTTGTCCAGTTTCTAACATAAATTCAATTTCTTGTTCACTAATGGAAGATTTGATAGGTGGATCATCACTAGCAAATTTTTGAATAAGTTTTATGATATGGCGATATATCCGTGGAAGCTTCTTATGAAATGTTTTGAAGTAGTATTTTACTATTAATGTGGAATATGTCTCTTGTAGGATATTTAACATTGTCAATTGATTGTTAAAATCTATATGGTTATTGATTGCTTCCACAAAGAAGTTGAATTCCTTTGTAGAGATAATATTGCATTCTTTAGCATTCTCCAAAATTGATAAATAATCATAAGCATGGATATTATCAATATTAATAAGAATTTTCTGATAGGACTTTATAATGGATTGTTTAAAAAGTGGTTGACTAAATGCAAATTTTCTTCGCAAAAAAGCTAGTACATAAAGATGACACCATTGAGGAAAATGAGATAAAAAAGAAGCTTCATATTGATTTCTTAATTGTTCTAATCTTTTAGTAATCAGCAATTCACTTTTTTGCAATATTTTTTCTCAAGATTTACTTACCATAAAATTGAATATCCAAAATTATTTCTTCTAATTTATCATTAACTTCCTTTAATTGTTGTTTTAGTGTTTTAACTTGTTCTTTACAAATAATCTCCATTTTGGCAATAAATTTTTGGTAATTTACCCCAAAGATACTTTCCTTCCCATTAAGTTCTCTAGTAATACTATCAATACTTTTTCTAAAAGACTTAATTCTTTCATCATATAGTTGACATTCATTTTGAATTTCCTTAGTGGTCTCTATATTTCCAGTAGCATATTGATATTTATATAAAGTAAAATCACTGATTCCATAATTCATAGTGTAAGGAATGCAAATAAAGGTATCAGAAGAATTATCATTTTTATTAGTGACTTCAACTATTTGTTTTCTAAAATCAATATTTTTCCTTTTAACTTTTTCTTTATAAACGCATTGATAACGATTGTTGGATTCTATAAATTGCACTACTAGAAATTCATCTGGATAAGAATTAGATTGGTATAGATGCAAAGGTCCTCTCTTGAAATTATTAGTTAATTTCACTTCGATGTTATGATATTGAAATTCACTATTCATTCTTAAATTAGTTATATCTATACTGTGTTTGATATTGCTAGCTGTGTCTTTATGATATTTATTAATAACCGCCTCACTAAAAGCATATTCAATACAATCATTTATATCTTTAATGTCTTCTAAAGAATCTCACACCATATTTTGTGTCAAAATCCAATGATGTGGTTCAATAATAGCTTCATCGGATGCTATGGTAGCAATTCTTAATACATTCATTATCTTTTTTCATCGACGATCAGAAATATAAGGCGGATTATCTAATGCTGCTATTTTTTGCTTTAATGTATTAATAAAGAAAAATGTCTCATGATCTAAATGAATTGATGGTGCTTTTGTTTGTAATGTCTTAATTTCATCAATGGTCAGTTTTTCACTATCATCTAAAGGTGTACTTTGATTTTGTCCTTCTAGTAATTCACGAAAAACATACATACTACGAATATTATTGACAAATA
>JAHHTI010000106.1 GCA_020024735.1 Mycoplasmataceae bacterium
ATCTTTTGCAATCATTTCATTTTCTTAGGATTTTCTTTTTTAACCATTAATTCAGTAATTGGAGCTTTAAATTTATAGGCCATAATACTAGCAAATAAACCACATACAATCACTAATGAAACTATTAATCCTAGAAAGAAAATAAAAGGACTAAAAGACAAGGTGGAGATTGGTACAAAAATTAAGGGCAAGAAAACATTTAATAAAGAGTTTTGTAGGAAGAAACTTACAATATAAGCTAATATACTAGCAACAATGGCAACAAAAGAAATGTTGAAACAACATGATAAAATAATGTTTCTTAATGAATAACCATTAGATAAAACCACAGCTAGTGGTTGAATTAAATTATTAACGATTGATTTAATTAATAAGAAAATTACCACAAAAGCTAAAATTGATAAAAACAAAATGATAAAGAAAGAAACAGTGATAATGAATGTTTTTAACTGTTCTGGAAAGTATCTTCGCATTCATACCATTCCAAAATTAGTAGCATCTTCAATTTTTTTCATTCCGATATCTATTTTCTTACCTAATAATTCCTCACATACACTATTCACCGTGTTAATAATTTTGTTACCACTATTTGGAGTATTATTACCTAAAGTAGCAAAAGCATTATAAGAAAAAACATCAGTTGGAGTAGCACCCAAAGTATTAAATAGTCTAGCACTTACATAGACAACAGCTTGATTACTTGGATCAGGAATTGGAGAAGTGGGAGTGATAATTGGAAAAGCATAATCAGGAGAAACTCCTAATCCACATATTAACAATTTGTTACCCTTATACTCAATAAAATAGTTACTAGGTAAATTTGAAATCCAATAGTCAAATTTTTGAGAATCACTAAAATTTTGTTTAATAAAAGAAGGGCTAATTAACATTTCATTGGTATTTTTAATATCATCTATTCATAATTTAAAATCATTGAAGGGTAAATTTAATTGATTTAACCATTTGTTTTGTAAAGCGCTTGACATTGTAGATGGTAAATTATACTTTTTATTTTCAATAGCAAAATTATTCGATAAAACTACAAAGATATCCTGCAAGTTATAAAGACTAACGTTTATTGGAGTGTTAATCACTGAAAAAAGTTTATCAAAATTGATATTAATATCTATTTTTGAGCTAGCCGCTGAGAAAAGTAAAGCAGTAGATAATGTTCAAAAATCAATAAAATATTTAGAGTGAGTTAGTTGATAACCATATAACAACTTATCATTATTATACATTTTGCTTAACTTATCTATTTCCTCGATAATCATATTATTAAGATATAAAAGAAACTCTACTCTTAATTTAATATCCTTTTTGTTGGCAAGAGTACCTAAGACAAGGTTTAAAACTTTTGCAAAATCAATATAATGTTGTTTATCAAGACGATGTCAAAAATTTCATTGATTATCACTTCATCTTCAAAATCAATCATCATTATTAAAAATTTCTCCTTGAGTAAGCAATACTTTATTAACTCCATCACTTGTTAGAGAACTTGTCTTATTAGAAAATAATAAATAGTCATTCTTGGAATAATACAAGAATTCCTTTTGATCATTAAAAGTAACATTATTTTCATTAAGAACTTTCTTAAAAAAATCAATAAACATTCATGCACCAATAGAAGTGAATTCATTTGTAAGATATTTTGAAAATGAATCTAAAAATTCTTGTTTTCTTTGAGCGATTAAACTATCATTAACACTCTTTGGTTGATTGTAATCATATAACATTTTTTCATCAAATGATAATAATATCTCATTAGTTTTTTCATCAAAAGAAATAGCTGTGCTAATTTTGTTATTCTTCATTTCATTTATCTCATTTTGAAACCCTCAAAAAAAAGTATTAAATAATCAATAAAAAATATTTTTTAGTAAATTATCTTTTTTTGCAAAATCAGTATTCATAAAATTTAAAAAAAGTGAAGAAGTATTAGCTTCATCAATTTTAAATCTATATGTTGACATTTTTTTGGGTTCAACATATTTTTGAAAATAAAATCCCGCACCCAATTTGTTATCAATAAAAGGCTGATCAAACATCTCAACATTATAAGATACATCATGGAATGATAGTGAATCAGGAGCTTTTGCTCTTTTCAACGCTAAACCATTAGCATTACTAGGATCAATAGGTTTAGAAAGTAATGGTTTATTTGCTAATGCAATTGTTTCTCTAAGCACATGATTTTTAGTGATACCAGAATTTCAAGAGTATAGAAAAACAGGTGATTTGGAGATACTAAAAACAATTTGATGAGGATTCATCAATAATTGTCCTTTAGAACCATTATTTTTATCAGCTAAACTATATGCTATAGCAGAATCTTTATTTTTAACTAGCGCCCCCTTAACTATATTTATATTAGTTTTATACAAAGGATAACCATAAGTTTTAGTATAATTATCCATAATCTCAAATTTTGACATAATATCAGTAGC
>JAHHTI010000107.1 GCA_020024735.1 Mycoplasmataceae bacterium
TCTGACAATAAATTCTTTTCTATTGTTTGTCCAAATATAAATGGATACATTCTATGTTCGCGCTAACGGATTTCCCCAGTTTATGCTCAGGGATTTCCCCACTTGATTTGATTATACTAGTAAATTTATTTTATTCATTAGTTTCTAACATAGAATTGTTATTTTCGTCTGTATTTATGTCATTTTCCAATAGAGCTTGATATGTTCTATAAGATTTACCTGTAATGTTAATAATTATTGAATGATGTAACAATCTATCTAGAATTGCAGATGCAATAATATCACAATTAAATAATTCTCCTCATTGATCAAAGGGTTTATTTGTAGTGATAATAAGAGATTTACGTTCATAAAAGATATTTACTAATTGAAAGAAAACATTTCCGATTTCCTTGTCTAAAGGTAAATAACCAATTTCATCAATTATCAGAAGTTTGTATTTAGCAAAATTCTTAATTCTTTCATCTAACATATTTCTTTCTTTAGCTTTCTTTAATTCATTCATAAGTTTTGAGTAATGAATGAAGTATGTAGATTTTCTTCCATAAACAGATTTAATACCAATAGCAATTGCTAAGTGTGTTTTACCTACACCTGAATTACCAATAAAGATAACGTTTTTATGTTGATCAACGAATTCAAGTGTGCATAAATCTCTTATCTTGTTTTCGTTAATTGTAGGTTGAAAATTAAAGTTAAATTCTTCAATGGTTTTAATTGCAGGAAAGGATGCTACTTTAATTCTTAAAACATCCTTTAATGAATCAACATGATTGATTTCATCTGTAACAATTTCATTTAAGAAATTTAAATACCTCACATCACTGTATTTACTAGAGCAAAGTTTTTCTTGAACACTTTTAGTTGTTCGTCATTTTAATTTGTTTAAGTTGTTTATTAATTTTTCCATTTCTTACTTCCTATTTGTTAAAAAGTTTGAGAACATCTAGAGTTTCTTTTACAGCATTCATTAGTTTGTTGGTATCGTCATTAAAGAGATTTTGTTTCTTATATAATTGAATCAAATGTTCTTCCTTAAGGATCTTCTTATTCTTGGATAATTTATCACACATTTCGTGAGTTGAAATTAGTTGCTGATTATAGTAGATGTTTAAAAAACTATTTTTTATTTTTACATTTACTACCATTCCTACATATTCAATTGGCACTGAATACATATTATTTTCGTAGCTAATAAAGCCCATTTTACTAACTTTTCTCTCAACTTCTTGGTGCATATAATAATTAAAGATTAAAGGGTTTATCTTATTATTATTTAATTCTTCCATCTCGTATCGATAAAAAAGAACATTAGGTGCAAAACCAGTTGCAGTACTAATTCTATTATTGATTTTGTTTTCTAATTGTTCGACAATTCTTGAAAGTTCTTCTTCATCGTTAAATTCATGATTGTAAACAGATAGTTCATCAATACATTTAGCTAATGATTCAACTTTTCCTTTTGTTTCTGGACGATGTGCTTTACAAGTATATATGTCAAACTTACAGTCTTTAGCAAATTGATTAAACTTCTCATTGATTACATAATCCTTACGATTAGCACTGTTTGGTTCATAAACAACAGTTTTCATATTATCAAAAACTATTTGTTCTGGAACACCACCAAACTTTTCAAAGGATTTTAATAAACATTTAATAACTGTGTCTTGTTTCTTATCAAATGTTAGGAATAATGCAACCTTTCGAGAAAATGATAACTTTATTAAGAATACATTAAAAACAATCTTACGGTTACTTCTATTGTATAAGGTAAAGTTTTCCTTCCAATCTACTTGTGCTTGCTTTCCTGGGTATCTTTCATAAATTATTTTAATTTCTTTGCTTTTTAGATGTTCTTCGTGTTCATTGTGTTTTCTAACTCATCTAGTCAAAGATTGATAAGAAAATTTAACATCATATTGTTGTTTCAAAAAATCAAAAATATATATGACTTTAGTACCAAAGGATAACTTACCCAGAATGATATCGCGATACTTCTCTATTTCGTTAGTTGCTGTAGCAATTGATTGATAGTTGTGAGATAAATCTTTATTCTCTTTGATTAATTTAAGATATCTTCTTGCTGTCTTTCTATCAATATGGAATTTAGATGCAATACCACTAACTGAACATTTTTCTTTTTCTTTTTCTTTGTGTTCTACTAACTTTTTGATATCTTCAAATATCATAATTTGTAACTCTTTCTTTCGCATATAGCCTCCTCTAAATTATTATAGAGAGAGGGTGGGGAAATCCGTTAGCACTAGGTGGGGAAATCTAATTAGCGGGAACA
>JAHHTI010000108.1 GCA_020024735.1 Mycoplasmataceae bacterium
ATTAGTTTAAAAGACCTTTTTGATAGCAAACCCTTACCTACATTAAATTGTGATTTAAAGTATCAAGATATCAATAAAATTTTGTTTCAAGGAGGATGACCTTATATTATTGATGAAAAAATCGATAACCCTAGTGTTGTTGTTGAAGGATATACACTTGCCTTATCCAATAGTAGTTTAGAAAAGTATTATGATTTAAGAATTGATAATTTGGTTTTATCCAATATCCTTCAAGCTATTGCGAGAAGAATTGGTACACAAATTAATAAGAAAGGACTATTAGAAGAAATAGATAGTCAAATCAATCATGAAACCTTAGATAAATATATTCAAATGTTTTATGATATAGATTTGTTATTTAAGTTAGAAGCTTGAGGAAATAGCAATATTCGGTCAAGTTATAAATTACGAACAAAACCCAAAATCTATTTATGTGACTCTTCGCTATTCTGTTCAATTTTGAGTGTAGATACTCCTGATAAATTAAATGAAGATTTCAATTCTTTAGGTTTTCTTTTTGAAAACCAAGTAATTAAAGATCTGATGGTATATGCTGAGTTTATTAAAGCAAAGTTATATTTCTATCGTGATGAAAAGGATAATGAAATTGATGTCATAATGGTGATGAGTGATGGAAAATGAGCGGCCATTGAAATTAAATTATCATTACAAGCTGCTGTTGATGCTTCCATTAAATTGGATAAGGTTATTGGTACTATGAAGATGACTGGAAAAAATAGTGAACCAACCTTTAGAATGGTTATCTGTAATTGTCCAACCAGTTTTGAAACTCCTAGTGGTGTTTACATTGTTCCATTTGGTTTATTAAGACCTTAAAGAAAGATATATTGTAGAGAGAAGAAATTACAAATCAACTAATAATGTGAAATCAAAATTTGCAGTTTTTTAGGTTTACTTTTATGTGGATTTTACTAATTGTTTTTAGCACTTGTAATGTATGAATTATAAAAGATTTAAAAAGCAATAAAAAAGCAATAAATATTCAATTTTACGAGTTTTAGATATTTTTTACTCCTTGAAGTTCTTGTACGAATGCTTTTATTAATTAATATAATAACATCAACTATTCGTTTTCAGAATCTATGTAGATTTTACTTTTTTTAAAACTACTTAAAATTTAAGAATTATTATAAACATAATAATAGGTACTAAATACATCCCTCATATTCCTAATGTATAAATCTTACTATTTCATTTTCAATTTTCGCTTGTATTTCCACCCCACATAGAAAGCATTAAAACAAAAATATAATAACAAAGTGGAATAACCAAAAAAAGAAAAAGAGAACTATCCAAATATTTCGTAATATTTTCATTAACTAGAGAGTCACTTATATTTACTATTTCATAATAAAGAAAACTACCAATCCCAATCAAAACAAATAATAGAATTCAATCTACATATTGTTTATTTTTATAACAATCAGCCACTTCGTTTTCATAAGTATATGTCTCATTTGAAACTTGAAGAATTTTAATCGCTTTGTCAAAAAAAGGTAATAAAGCAATTCCAAAACTTAACATTCCAAAGGCTATGTATAAATTCATTTTATTCTTGAGTAAGGGATGCTTCCATATATAACTTCTTCTTATATAAATTAAGAAAGGAAGAATAGAAGTAAGGACTGATTGTATATATATTAAAAACAAGGTGAAGATATAAAAATGTAAAATATCTAAATTTTGTCCAATATTAAAGATTTCAAAAGAATAGTATAAAAATACTATCGTAGGAATTAAATATAACAATTGTAAGATGACCGTGATTATTTGTACCTTTTTCAATTGTTTTAAAGCTTGAATTAGTAACGGATTATCGTTTTGATCGATTATCTTCTTATTAAAAAATACTAAATGATCTGTTTGCATCTTTAGACATCCTTGTTATAAAAAATTTCTGCTACACTACTAAATAATCTAGACATTTCGCTTTCTAGATATTTTTTGGAAACACCTATTGAAGAGTGGAAAGAAACTGGTTTTAACATATTTAAAACTATCTGGTTAAGAAATTGAGTAGGAATTGAAGGGATACCAAAATAAATAGGTTCTTGCCACATTATAGATTTTTCCTTTAAATAGTGAATTTCTCTTGGAAAATTCTTAGATAAATATGGATATTTAAAATCAATATTACCATGGTAAATAAATGGGTTTTGATTATTGGTTGTTGCTGATATATGATATCAACCTTTTTTAGAAGGTCAAAAACAGTATGTAGTAAAAAAAGTTTTATCAGCAGGTTTATTTTGATC
>JAHHTI010000011.1 GCA_020024735.1 Mycoplasmataceae bacterium
GTATTAATCCAAGAATTGTTCAAGACAACGAAAGACTGAGAGATAATATTTTCTTAAAAATCTAATTTAGACTTCAAATATACAAAAAAAGTAAATGTAAATATATAAAAAAAGTAATAGAAAGTATATAAAAAAAGTAAAATAAAATCTACAAAAAAAGTAATTAAAAATCTACAAAAAAAGTATGTTATCTACGATTGTAGTTTTTTGGTTTACAATAGCTGTTACTATTCTCGCTCATTGTGCTGATCATCAATAACAATTTTTAAAATAGCATCCACTATTTCTCAATAACGAGATTGCATTTTATGACACTCTCAATTTTTTTGTCGTAAAAAATTACGATATGAAATATTAGAAGGAGTAGTTAATTCCTCTCAATTATTAGATTTTATAATCTTACTTCAGTATTTTTCTTGTTTAATTTGGTATTCAGCAACTACCTTTTTAGCTAATTTTTTCTTATCTTGAATAGTAGTGCATTCTAAACTTTCTTTTGGTCAAAATAATGTGGCAATAAATCAATCAAAAGATAAACCCTGATCATAGATAGCTTCTTTTACTATTTCTAGATTGCCATTAGAAATTGTTTTTGTTAATTGTTCTTGAAAATAATCACAAGTTAATTTCAATGATTCATTTGCTTTGTCATCATCATTGTCATGCATAAAAAACACTTTAACTTTATTGTCTTTTCAACTTAGTTGCTTAATTACATCGATAATCCGATTCTTATATTTTTGTCATCTATCAGCAATAGTATTTTTATTAGCACTATCCATTTTGATAAATCTAATGTCAGAATCTATTATTCCATTAAAAAACTTTCTTCAGTTTTACAGTCCTTTCCTTCTAAACAAATTATTAGAATAGCATAGTTGTTACTCATTAATAGAGTTACCTCCATCAATTAGTTCTCAAACACACTCATCGATTTCTGTTTGCGATGGATGGCTTCCAATCTTTTGTTCCATTAGTGATTTAATTGGAGAATTATTTTTGTTTAAGATAGAAGAAATTTTAACAATTTTCTTAGTGCCTTCGCCATCATCATCAATTAAAAACATTTGCTTGTGACTTAGATTTTTAGTTAGTGCTTTGTAGTTATGACTAGTAAAAATCATTTGAATATTGAAATGTGATTGTCTTATTCAAGTTTTAAAGAACTCTACTAATGATATATGTAAATAGGCATCTATTTCGTCAAATAAAATTAGTTGTGAGTGATTAATGATAGCATTAGCAAAAACATTGAATGTTAAAATGAATTTTAAAGTTCCCATAGAAATATGATTAGGAGACACTAGATTTCCTTTGTCAAATATAAATCCTAGAATACCTGCTTCAATTTTAAAAGAATCATTAAAAGAAATGTTTTTAATATTAGAGTCAGCAATATTAATGATTTGAACTAATTTTTTTACAATATGATCGTGAAGTTTTATTTTATATAATTTGGCTACTAGTTTATACATTAAAATTAGATTTTGTGTTACAGTAGTAGCCATTCATAATTCATTTCCAGGAAAATCAGCAAACATAGCAGAGGAAGTAATATGACAGACATGACTTCCATAATTCAATAATTCATTCAGAAAATCTTCTTGGCTAAAATTTTCAATTGTAGTTTCAACTTTATATTTTAAAGTTTCAATAGAATCAATGATTTCATCAAAGATAGTAACATTAATGTCGCCTTGTTTTTCTTCATCATAGAACACAACACTTATGAAGGCACTTTCTTTTATGTTGTTTTTAAATATTTTTCAATTATGAATACAATTTTTAACAAAATTTGATAAAGAATGATTAGCGTTTTTTACAAAAGCATTAGTAACCATAAATGAAGTTTCTTCATCATATAATTTAGATTTATTAACAATACTTAAAATATCATTCTTATAATGATTAAAACTTATTTTTTCATTAAGATTAGAAAAATCTAATGAATTTATCATTTCCAAATATTTTTGATGCATTTTTTGTTTTAGTTTTTCATTGTTGATTCCTAGTAATTCTCATGAATTTGGTGATGTCTGAATAGGTATCATCATCTCTCTTGTTTTATAGTTAATAATTTTAAAAAAATCAAAGAAGTCAGAAATGCTGTGTAGCAACGATGATTTCCCTTTAGCATTAGCTGAACCAATAGAGGCTAATGAACAAAAATATTCAGAATCATTTATCTTCTTAAAATTATTAGTTAATAGATCTTCTTCTATTTGATTAGCGTTTGGTTTTAAGTTTAAATGAACTTCGTTAGCAAATGCCCGATAGTTTTTAATTTTTACTTCCTTTATGTACATAACATCCCCTAGTATGAGTTTTTCTAATACTATTATACAATGTGCAATATTTTTTGCAATAATTTCTATGAGAAAATCTCACACTTGATTTATATGATTGTTTTTTCATTTTATGAAGCAGCTCTCTTTTGAACATTCCTAAATGTAATTACCTAGCCTTACCTGTACTCTACAGACACAAAAAAACACATCTACTTTAGGTATAGATGTGTTTTGATAATTATATTAAATAATTCTAAGTGAATTATTTTTGAGGTGCTTTAAAACGTAAAGAAGTACAAGATAAACCACCATCTAATTTACGAATTTCAGAAGTGTCACAAATCACTACCTTGTATTGGTTTAAGTCTTCGATTAATTTAAGAGTTTTTGGATATCCTTTTGGTACAATTACAGTTTCATTTAATCAGATACTATTAGCACAGTATTTTTCATCATCAGGCACGTGAATCTTATTAAATTTATCAAAGATAGGGTTACCATCTAAATCACTAGTAATTAATAGATTATTGTGTTCTAGATAAGAAACACTAGATTTTAAATGTAATCCTTCACTCACTGGAACAGGAATCACATTGTAACCATAAGGTTCAAAAATTTTGGTTAATTGTTCAATACCTTCTTTGTTAGTTCTTGCAGTTACTCCAACATAGAAGTCATTATCAACCATCATCACATCTCCAGCATCTAATGTACCAGGTGCTTGGATATAATGAATATGTTTTGGATTATAGAATTGTGCAACATGAGCAGCCATTTCCGTTTTTTCACCATTTCTTGAAGCTGCTCCAGGGTTAGTAATAACTGCACATTTATCTGTTAATAAAGCAGCGTCTTCAACAAAGACACTGTCAGGGAAAGTATCATCTGGTTCAATCACATAAACATCAAGACCAATGTCTTTTAAAGTTTTTAGATAGTGTTCATGTTGTTCGCAACATAACTTATAATCAACTTTACCTAATTGAGGATTCATTGTAATCCCATTAACAATAGTTGATGCTGGTTTTCTAGCAATAATGTTTTTAAATTTTTCCATATTAACCTCACTTGAGAGGAAAGATCCTCTCATTTCCATTGTAATACATACAACTAAAAAAGGATATATTTTAAATTCTTGTTAATTTATTAAGGATGTTTTCTTAAAGCAACAATTAGTAAAACTATTCCAGTTAAAAATAACAAAATCATAATGGAAGACATAACAGCTCCTGAAATCATCATCTTATTAGCTTTAATGATAGTTTCATCGGTCTTTTTTGATTCGTAGTGGGCATTAATACTTTCTTGTAAATTTTGCTTAGTATTTTCATCAGTGGTTTGTTCTAATTGTTGTTTTAAACTAGCAATTTCGGTATTGGTGATCGCAATATTGTTTTTAGCACTATTAACAAATTCTTGATATGATTGTTGCTTAACAATTGGTGGTACTGGTGCTTCTTCACCATTAAATCAAACTTTTCCATAATTAAGTGAACCCACGCCTAGTTTCATTGTGACAGCTGGTTGATCACCTTCGGCGGGTTGGGTATTGGAGATAGTGTAGTTAGTTCCTACTCCTAATAAACTTCCAAAAGCAGCAGTTCCTAAAGTACCAGCAGCCATTAAAGTAATCCCTAATATTTTTCCTATTTTTCTTACTAATCCCATATCTTAACTCCTACTTTGATTTTACTAAATGTTGGCTTTTGATGTTATTGGTAATAAATCTACAATTATTATTCATCAAGATAAAAATGGTTTTGTGTTGTTGCACATAAGATTTTATTTTCATATCGCATATTGTGTGAGTTTAATAAAATACTATCAATGAAATGTTGTTCATTAATTTGGTTTAAATCAACATTGGCTAAAGTTTTAATTTCAAATAAAGCATTACATAACTTAATACTCTTGTAATGTTTAGTATGGTTAAGAGTAATTCATTTATGTCATATATCTACAATTGGTCTAACATAAGGATTTAAGATACTACCTTCCTTTTTAATTTTTAAATAATTAAAAAGATAGATATCATAACATCTTTGTGATCTTCTCAAGGTAGTGATGATTTCATTATTAAAGTATGCATATGGATTAACAAAAGACACTAAAGCATTTTCTAGGTTTTCATGCAGTTTTAAAATGGATTGAATATTAGTAATGGCATTATCTTTAGTAGTACCTAAGTAATCCACCATATTTTCCATTCCCATTTCCTTAAGAGCTTCTTTGGTTTGCTCATTAGCATTAATCACATAAATTTTAATATTATAAAATCTGACATATTTAGAAGCAAAAGATTCAAAGAAAGTTAATGGTTGGTTAGCAACATTCGGTAAAGTAACAATGAAGATAAAAGTCTTACGGTTTTTAAGTTCATGTTTTCTTAATTGAATTTTCTTAGTTAGTTCTTTAGCAATCAATCCTAAGAAATTGAAAAGACCATATAAAGAACAAATATAGAAAGAGAAGAATCTAAAGATGAAAGTCATATTAGCAACCACATGAGCATCACCTAAAGAAGTGGTGACATTTGGTGAAGTACTAATAAATGTTTGTAATAATGATTGTAATGTTCCTTCCGCTCCTGGAATAGGAATAAAGTTATTAGCAGTTACCCCAACATTGACATAATTAAAAACATCAATAAAACTTAGCCCAGCTTCTGCACCAATCACTAATTTCATCGCATAGAACATTGAAGAGTAGTAAAAGAAGTTTCAAAAAATGTTAAGCACCACTAAGAAGATCATAAACTTATAGTCTTTGATTTCATTAATAAAAATTTTCTTAAAACTTTGGTTAATAATATATTCTTCTTTAATTTCTTCTTTAGTTTTAAATTTTAATTTAAAAACTTTCTTCACTTTGTTAATGGCTAAATTAAAGAAATAGTGGAAGTTCTTTGAAAAACTCATAAAACTCACAAAGACAGTTACTGTAATATCTACTAATAAACCAGCAAAGGTTAATCAAAAACAAAGAATTCACTTAGAGTTAGCATTGGCAGCTTGCACACCATAAAAAGAACATAATCAAAAGAAAGAAGGTCAAGTAATTAAGATTTGAATAAAAGGACACACAATAGTAAAAGAAGAAACAATAGCAGTGGCTTCTTTGGCCGATAATCCTCTCTTAGTTAACCAATAAATAGCATATGGTTCACTTCCTAAAGCAAAAGGAGTAATCGCTTTAATAAAGAAACTAGTACCAATAAAGATAAATCAGTTATATCATTCCACAATAATATTTCTTTTCTTTAATTTATATCAATAAATAATAAAGTTAAAACACACATTATAAAGAGGGAATAATAGTAATAAAAAAACTCATAAAAAGAAATTATTATTTTTTTGATAACTTTCACTTAAAGAGGAAAACATATCACCAAAATTAATATCTAAAATGAATTTGGAAACTAAGACAATAAAGATTATAAAAACGATTGTTACCAATGAATAGGTAATCATCTTCTTGCGGGTAAAGAAACCAGTATCACTAGCTTTAACTTTTTGATTAGGCATATTGCTATATTATATACAATTTTTTTAAGAAATTACAAAACCTGGAGTTAAGGCATCGGTTGGACCTTTTCATTGCTTGATACTTTTTAAATTAAAAATTTCTTGGAGATTGTGAGTATCTAAATCCTTTGATGAGCAATTAATAAAACACTTAATTTTATATGACTTTAATTTTTGAATATTATCAATTAAAGTCTTATTAATATGTTCATCATAAATAATAATGTTGATAGCAAAATTTTCTACATGGTAGTCATTTTTAATTTTGTGAATAAACTTTTCAACATCAAAGCTATGGTTAATTAAAGTGTATTGATGATAATTAATTAGGAGAGGGATTTTGGAATGATGATAATTCTTTAAAGCAATCGCACTTAAGTGACTAATAATCGCATCTTGGATAGGATAGCTAGTAGAAAGGGAAAGGAATTCATCTCAAGTAAAAATTAGCTTTTCAACAATAAAAGGGGTACAATATAAATATTTTTGTTGATTAATTTGCACAACATTATCTTTCATCTTAATTTCGTTATTATTAAAGAAATTTTCCTTCACTAGAATCTTATTCTTCTTGTTAGTGATTTCTTGATTGTAATCTTTTTCTAAAGGATCATATAGAAGAATTAAATTATGGGACTTTTGGGGATTAAAATTTTCACAGCCTTCAATTAATAAATCAATATCATTATCTTGCACTCCATAATAAGCAGCACGGAACTTAAATTGTTTGTGATAGTTTTTTTCATCAATAATTAGTTCCAATGGTAATTCACGGAATTTATCTTCATAGTATCTTAAAGTATCTTTAAGGAGACGCTTACTTAAATCATTCCCTGCTATTGAAGTATCAAGGGTGGGGATTTTATCAAGCTTTACAAAGAAGGCATAATTATTTTCTTTGGTTAAAAAATATAAAACTTGTTGATCTTCTAAACCAGCTCTAATCGAATCAATAAATTTTAATTTAATACTTTTGATAAATGATGCACTATATTGAGAAATTAAATCTTTATTAAAATTAAAATCAATAATAAATAAACAACCATAGGTAACATTGTTAGTATGCATAAATTCATAAAAATGTTGGGGGAAAAACTTAAATAAAATAAACTTATCTTGCATATAAGTTTTTTCATTAATATTAGTTGCATTGGCAATAAACTTAGCAAAAGGTTTGGTTAATACAAAACATAATAAAAAATATAGGAATAAAAAAACATTAAAAAGTCCAATGTTTAATAGTGGATTATGCGATGGGGAATTATCAGTTGAACCAATTAATAAATTAAGATTCATTAATAAACACATCGAAAAAATATAAAGGAAAACAATTAAGTTATTCTTAAAAGCCACCACATAGGAAATAAAGATAAAAACCAAAATAATGGCAATTAATAAGATACTATTAAAGAAATTAAAAAAGGTCATTTGTTTGGTTAAATAAAAAAGTAAATTAAAAAGAGCCACAAAGATTCCTGAAAAATAACCAATTAAATTATTAAAGGTAAACGCATAGATAAAGATATTAGCTATTAGAAAAACACCAATTGATGATAAAGCAGTGGAAGGAATATGACTAATTAATGTTAATAGAGAAATAAAAATGGCAATTAATAATGACCATATATAATTATTCTTTTTCTTTTTCAAAAATTTAATAATGGTTTTGTTTTTGATAATAATATTAAAAAGCGAATAACTAGCAATGAAAATTACTGTTGAAATCAAAAAACCAATAATATTTGAGGTAAAAAATTCGGTGTTAAAAATTTCCATAACACCTACTCATTAAGGTGTTGATGATCAACAGTCCCTAAATATTCAAAACTATTATCATAACCAGCATCACTAATGATTTTAGAAATATGACTAATTTCACTTTCATCTTGTAGTTTGACTGTTAATGTGTGACAAGTCCCACAAAAGATTTCAACATCCACATGATACTTGGCTAGTTTTTTTAAAAGAAAACTTAGACATACATCACAATCAATTTCATTTACTTTAAAAACTGCATGTACCATTATCGTGACACCACCATTATCTTACCATCAATATCAGTGATCTTTTGTGTCACAATTAAGGCATCTTGATCCACTTGACGGACACAAGCCACAATTTCGTTTAGTTCGAAATATAAACAAATTGTTTCAATATTTTGTTCAGCAGTTCATGAATATCCACCAATAGTATTATTGATTGTTAAAGATTGTTGATACCCAATATTGAAAAGTTCGTTTTTAATTTTTTCCACATTTTGTGAATAGATGTTAACCTTAATGACTTTATTTTTAGGAAACATGACTGCCACAATGGTTGAACAAATAATAGCAATTAAAATGGAGAACATTAAATTAGGCGAGAAAACAGATTGAAAACCTTTAGAAACATCACCAAAGAAATATTGATTAACAATCGCATGATCAACATCCTGACTAATTAAAATTGGACATATCGTCCCTAAGAAACATGAGACAATAATGGATATGGAATTGAAAATTAATAAGATTTTAGAAATAGAGACATTCTTCATTTTAGCAAAATAGAAAGCAATAATATCAGTCCCTCCAGTAGAAGACCCTAACATATATAAAACAGAATAACAAATCCCTAAAGTGATGGCTTGCATCCCCGCATAGAAGAATAATGGTAAAATACTTTGTGCTTCATGTGTTCCCCCTGCTGCATCACTAACCACTACTTGTCAAGGTAATAGAGATATTTGGTTAGCTTCTAGTGGAAACTTTAAATCACCAAAGATATGGATAGAACTTAATTGAGGAATAAAACTCAGAATTAACCCAAAAATTTGACTGGTACAAATATATCCAAAGGTCAAGTAACAAAATTTCTTAGAGACTTTAAAATAAGCAAAGATCAGCAAAGGAATATTGAAAATAAAATATAATAACCAGAACATCACATTATAGATGGTGTCGGCTAAGCTAACATTACCAGTATTTAAAATAGCAGTCTTGGTTAATCTAGAGATCCCTTGTAGAATCCCAGTCACCCCCATACTAAACAATCCGGTATTTTGGACAAAAAAGAAAGTTGCTACAGAAGTAGCAATTCCTAATAAAATAACCATTGGATAAATGAAACGCTTTCTGGTATCAGAATAAGGTCTCATAGATTTCAAAAGTGCAGATTTAAATTGTCTTTTTTCTAATTGATAAGAAACAACCTTAATCTTCTTACTTTTGTGCTTTTTGGTTTTCGCATTACTTTTGATTAAAGAATTAATTTGTTTTTTTAATACACTAATTTTTGTTAAAAGTTCTTTTTTTTGATTTTTGTTTTTAGTTTTTTTAGATTCGAGAGACAAAAGCTTTAATTGATGATTTAATTCATCTAAATTTTGCTTTTTTTCCTCAACAGTTGTATTTTGTTTAATATCCTCTGCCACAGTCCTCTCACCTAAATTATAAATATTCTAAACTAATTTATAATTATCTAAGAAATATTTATTTTTTCAATTCTTGAATTCTTGCAGATTTTCCAGAACGTTTTCTCATATAAGAGATGTATGCTCTTCTAACTCTACCTTTTCTTTTCACGACAATTTTATCAATTAATGGAGAATGAATTAAGAAACTTTCTTCCACTCAAATACCATTGCTTTCTTTTCTAACGATAAAACTTTCGCTTAGACCACTACCTTTTCTTCTCATAACAATTCCTTCGAATTTTTGAATTCTAGTCTTGTTATTTTCAATAATTTTAGTGTGAACTTCAATAGTATCACCAGAAGTGAAAGCAGGAATGTCTTTTTTTAGTTGCGAAGATTCTACTTCATTAATGATTTGACCTTTATTAATTTTCATGTTTGTCTCCTTTTTGTTGTAAATATTTTTCATATAAATCAGGACGATTTATTTTTGTTTGTGCAATACGTTGTTCTTGACGATATTGAGCAATTTTTTGATGATTCCCTGATAATAGAATATCTGGTACTAAATGACCTTCAAAGTTAATGGGTTTAGTATAAACCGGATAATCTAGTAAGTTGTCCTCAAAAGATTCGCTTGATAAAGATTCTTTATTAATAACATTATCTATGAGACGAGTAATCGCATCAATCATAATCAATGCTGGTAACTCTCCACCGGTTAACACATAATCACCAATCGATACGCACGCATCCACATAATGTTTCAAGCGTTCATCAAATCCTTCATAATGACCACATATCAATAAAATATGAGAGTGTTCTTGCGGAAGTGTTTTCACATAATTTTGAGTTAGTGTTTGTCCACTAGGAGTAAGCAATATTTTATATGCATCTGCTCCGTGTTCGTGAATAGCACTAATGATGGGTTCAAGCATTAACACCATTCCTGGACCACCGCCGTATTGATAATCATCAACTTGTTTATTATTCAATGTCGAGTATTCACGGAAATCCACAATATTAATTGTTAGTTTTCCTTGATGGATTGCTCTTTTAATAATAGAAGATTCTAAATAATCCTTAAAAACATCTTTAAACAAGGTAAGCACAGTAATTTTCATAAACAATTATTTTGCTTTTTTTGTTTTAGCTGCATCAGTTTTTTTACAAGCTGAAGATTTAGCTTTAGGGGCATTCTTTTTAGGCTGTGGTTTCTTAGTAGCTAAATGTTTAGCTCAAATACCATTTTCCTTAAGAATAACTTTTACTCTATCTGAAGGTTGTGCACCGTGAGCTAATTGGTTTAAAATAGCTGCTTCATTTAAAGTTACCTTATCTGTATATGGATCTAATTGACCTAAAAGTTCAATGTATCCACCTTGTGATTTTCTTCTTGCATCAGTTGCCACAATTCTGTAGGAAGCAGTTTTATGTCTTCCTAATCTTGTTAATCTTAACTTTACCAAAATTATTCTCCTTTTCTTTTTTTTATTAGTGTATTAAATACCCTATCATTATACACATATATTAAATAAAGTGTAAAGCATTTTTACTTTACACCTTTAAAGTATGAAAAAAATATATTGTAGAGTAAAAAAATACCCTAGTTAGGGCATCTATTTTTATAAATATCAATAGCTTTATTAGCGAAGACTAGTGATCCAATATTGGCAAGTACCACAAGAGCCAATATTCCTCACAAGGTAGCATCTTCTTTTAAATTTTTATCATCTCAATTAGTTGAAAGAATAGTCACACCATCCACAATAGCTAAAATTAAAGCAATTGGAGAAAGGAGTAAAGTACAAAATAATACAATTCCTACAATACTACGTACTCTTATACTTTTGGCTTTTTTTAAAAATACAGAACTATCTGTAGTATTGTCCATAATTATTTAGCCTCAGCAGTAGTTGCTTCAACAGTTGGTTCTTCAGTAGTTGGTTCTTCAGCAGTAGCTACAACAGTTGCATCAGTAGCAGTAGTAGTAGTTTGTGCAGCAGCAGGATTTACATTAGTGTAAGCACTCACAACTTTTCCACCAAAAACGATAGAAGCGATTGGGCCTAAGATTACAAAACAAAAAATTCCTCATAATGTTTTAGAATCATTTAATTCTTTGTTATTTCAATCAGTTGATAAAATTTTAATTCCATCTAAAATGTTGAAGATTAAAGTTACAATTGAACCGAATAATGTGAATAATAAACATAATCCGATGATTCCATGTTTCTTAATTTTCTTTCCTTCTTGTAAAAAATCCATAATTATACTCCTTAAAAATAAAATGAAAACATATAAATTATAAACAAAAAAATACTAAAAATCAAATTATCTTGACTTCTAGTATTTAAATCAATTTAGATTGATAATGTTTATCGAGCCGCTTTATCGAAGTGAAGACCTAAAGCTTGTGGAGCCACAGATTTTCTTGAGAAGATACATAGCGCTACTAATGATAAGATAAATGGAATTGCTTGACCAACATATCTTAAGGTTGCGGCATCGTTTTGTCCAAAGATTTGAGAAATTAAATGACTGTTTTCAAAAATTCTTACTAATAAAGCAAAGATTAGAGAAGCAATAGTAATTAACGGGATTCTTCATAACCCTGCTACAACAATTCCTAAAGCTAAGAATCCTAATCCAGCTACTCCTCCATTAAAGGTAATTGAACCACCTACTTCAGATCCACCATAAGCAAAGATACTTCCGGCTAATGCTGCTAATACTCCTGAAATCATCACACCAATTCATTTGTATTTATTCACATCTAACCCTTGCGCATCGACAGCATTTGGATTATCCCCAACTGCATTGAATCTTAAACCAAATCTGGTTTTAGCAAAGATAAATCATAAAACACCGATAATTAAAAGAACGAAAGCTAGAATAATGAAAACAATTCCAAACAATGAACCTGAAATATGGAATTCTAATGAATAATTAGGAGTTAGTTTTTGATAAATTCCATGAGAAATGGCAGCTCCTAATGGACTAGTTAAGAAGGTAGCTAACCCAGCCATCAATAAGTTAACAGCAGTTCCCGCAATGGTGTGGTCACACTTAGTTTTAATAATAATGTATCCATATAACCATGACAAAATTACCGAAAGTAACATTGATAGTAACATTGAAACAATTCATGTACTATTTGAGATTGGTTGTAGTATTTGAGAGAAGATACAGAATACTAATGCTCCAAATATCATTTGTCCTTCAATGGCAATATTAACAATTCCTACCCGATTACAAAAATAACCTGCTAATGAAGCTAAAGAAAGAATTGAGAATAATAGAATCGCACTATTTAAAATACTTGATCAATCTGATGCTCAATTCATTATAAAACACCTCCGTTCTTATAGATTTCGTTATTATAAGTTGCTAAATGGGTTAATAATTCATTTTGAGAATTACTACATTTAACATCTTTGTTAATTAGTTTAATGGCCTTAGTATTGATTTTTTGTAGTCTTTTATCTTCAGCTACAAATGAAGTAATACTATCACTATTTAGATCCATGATTTGCGCTTTAACGTTAAATGGTTTTAATAATTTAGTCTTCGCTTTTTCAATATCTTTAGCTTTGGCTTGGTTAGATTGTTTTACCATATCTTCAATTTTTGATGTCAGCACAGCATTTTTTTCTTGTAATCCAGTAATATAAGCTGCATCTGGTTGACTACTTCTTTCACTTTTAGCAATTAAATCATTGTTAGCAATAATCTTGTTTCTTTTCTTAGAAGCTGATTTAGTTAAATTACTATCATAACGGTTAGCAATTTCTTCTTCTTTTAAAGTCACATACTTACCAGGTTTTAATTTTAAAAGCATTCATTCGGCAATCACATTACTATGGTATTCGTTTTTAATAGTTGCTAATTCTCTTTCATAATCTCATACAATGTGTTCAATGAAATTATATTTCTTGTAGAAGGTATACATTTTATTAGCCCCTCTACCATTCATATTGATACTGTAAGTTTGTACACCAGCTTCATCACGAGTCATTAAAATATATCCTTCAGTTACTAATTTTCACACTACTGTATCTAAATTATCACAACCCTTAACGTGTTCTTGTAAAACTTCTAATGTTGCGTTTGGATATAGATATAAAGTTGCTAACACATCTTTTTCATCACTACTTAAAGTTTTTCCATAAACAATATTTAATCTTTTGTGGATAGGTTTCTTTTGCATTCCGTGGTTACTAGTATCATTACCAAAAACTGAAAGAATAGATTTATATTTAGAAATTAATGAGTCTAAACGGTTTTCATATTCAGTATATGCACCACTAGCACAACTTGTATATCTCTTTTTTAGCGAGAAGATGTAAGGTTTATATTTATGAAGCACTACTGTTAAAGAAGCACCTAACATTAATAAACCAATAATTACGTTACTGAAAGTTGCATCCATTGGAAGGTAAGAAGAAGAAGTTTGGAATAATCCAATTACGGCTGATACTACCACAATTCCAATTGGGTTATTACCCGCAATTAAACCAACCGCAATTCCGTTGAACCCTTCAACTGGCACAACCACATTTAAGATCGTTGCTGGAATACTTGGAACATAAGCGGTATATAGAACTACTGCTAACACTCCTGAGATAGCACCTGAAATAGCAAAAGTTGATAACTTAATAGCACCCACATTATATCCAGCATATTTAGAACCTTCTAGTGATAAACCAGTGGCATTGATTTTGTGTCCAAAAACTGTATATTTAGTAAGCACTAATAAGATAACAGCAATAATCGCCACAATAATCAATGAAGAAGCTCATCCTGGGAAATTATGCGTATTTAAAGCAAAGTGTTCTGGAATGTCTGTTGATGTTGTCATTTTAGTTAATTCAGAATTACCTGGATAGAATTTAGCAATAATAAAGAAACCAATTAATAAGATGATTCAGTTAAGAATAATCGCACTCACCACAGCATCTACTTTAAAGTATCTTTCTAACGCTCCCGTTAAAAGTGCCACCGCTGAACCAACTAACATCGCTATAATTAAAGATAGTACCTGTCCTAAACCATTAGGCATAGCATTCCCAATCGCATTCGAGAAAGCTAAGACAGCCACCCCTGAAGCATACATCTGTCCAGAAATACCAATATTGAAGATACCGGCTTTAAAGGCAAAACTAAAAGCAAAAGCAGATAAGGCAAAAACTGAAAGAGTAAAAGCTAATTTATCAGGTTCGTTAACAAAAGCTGCAGAAAATAAAGCTTTAATAGTATCAAAAGGATTATAACCAAACATTGTTGCTATCAATACAGCAATAATGGTTGATCCTAAAATAGCTAGTGCAGCCACTGCAATATTTTTCGTTGTTTGTTTTCTTTTTCGTGAATATAGGAGAGAATCCTTTCACAACCTCAATTTAAACTTATTCATACTAATCCTTTCCTGCCATTAATTGCCCAATATAAGCTCTTGTCATTTTTTGTTTATCACCAACATCAATAAAACTATTATTATACATAACAGCAATGGTATCAGCTAATGACAGGATTTCATCTAATTCATATGAGATTAATAAGACAGCATTCCCTTTTTGTTTTTCTCTCATTACTTGATAGTGTACATATTCAATCGCTCCAAGATCAAGTCCTCTAGTTGGTTGTACTAAAATCACTAAACTATGAGGACTGGTTAATTCTCTACCAATAATTAATTTTTGTTGATTACCACCAGATAATAATCTTGCAGGAGCTGTCCCTCTGGTTGTTCCTCGAACATCATATTTCTTAATTAGTGCTCTAGCAAATTCTTTTATTTCATAGAAGTTTAGAAATCCACAACTTGAGAAAGGCTTATTATCGATAGAATTACTCACAGTATTCATATAAATTGGTAAATCTAAAATTAAACCGTGTTTATGTCGGTCTTCTGGAATATGTGACATCCCTAACATTTTTCTTTGTTTAATTGATAACTTAGTAATGTTATGATTTAATAATTTAATTTCCGCATTCTTGTTTTTCATTAAACCTGAAAGCATTAAGGCTAATTCTGATTGTCCGTTTCCTTCAACTCCGGCAATAGCAAAAACTTCACCTGCTCTAATTTTAAAATTAATAGCATCATTAATACTTTCATCACATCCAAACTCTTTATTGAAGTTATAAAGGATAGATTTCTTAGCCGAAAAATTTTTAATATATTTTGAATTTTCTGGATTTGCTTCAGCCTTTCCTTTAGCTTCTTGGATTTGACGTTCAATTTTTTGCTTAAAAGCATTTTTTAGAGAAATAATAGTTTGTTCATTGCGTTTAATTTCTTCTGCACGTTGAACTTTATCTAATTGAGCATTCTTATCCATTAGTTTTCTAATTTTTTTAACTTCAGGGTATTTCGAATTAAAAGATAAGGTATTTGGTAAATCTTGTTTTTTGATTCTTAAATTGTTCACTTCTAAAATAGTTTTTGCATCATCACTAATAGGACTTCCACTATTTTTAATTTCACTAATTTTTTTACCAACCATTAATTCTGACATTTCTTTAATAGATTTATCAGCAACATTGAAATCACAAATATATTTTCCTCGTCTAATGATAGTGGCACGATCAGCTACTTGTTTAATTTCTCCAAACTTGTGAGTAATAATGATAATCGTTTTTCCAGCTTTTTTGAAGTCTAATAACATATTTAAGAATTGTTGAATTTCATCTTGACTTAATACAGCAGTTGGTTCATCAAAAATAAGAATATCAGAGTCACGATAAAGTAATTTTAAAATTTCAGTTTTTTGTTGTTGCCCCACAGTTAGGTTCATTGCTTTAGAGTTTAGTGAAACATTGAATTTATATTTCTTAATTAATCCTTGTAATTTTGCTCGAGCTTCTTTATGTTTTAATACACCTAACTTATTTGCATCTTCAGAACCTAGGATAACATTTTCATAAACTGTATATGTTGGTACTAATTTGAAATGTTGGTGTACCATTCCTAATCCAGCAGCTGATGCATCTTTAGCTGAAGAAAAATATACAGATTTTCCATTAACTTTAATAGTTCCTGAATCTTGAGTATAGATTCCAAATAAGATAGACATTAAGGTAGATTTACCTGCTCCATTTTCACCGATAATGGCATGTATTTCATTATGCTTAACATTTAAATTAATACCATCATTAGCAATTACTTTCCCATTTAAGAAAGATTTATGAATATCGATAATTTCAATAGCATATTCACTATTAGGTTTATTTGCTTCCATTATTTAGCTTCCTTTCTTGAAGGGATTTTAATATCGTTTTTATCATAGAATTGTACAATACCATTATAAGAAGATTCAGCAAAAGAACCATCAAATAAAATTGATGTAGGATCAGATAAGACTAATTTAATTAAATTATCATCAGCTTGGTCACCTTTCTTAATAAAAGGTTGATTATTAGGAGATAAATTTAAAGGTTCTACAGGTTTTGTATCTTTTTGATAATAATCAGCACCTAATACATTTTTAAATTCTTGTCTTAAATCACTATATCAAGTAAAATTTTGCAGTTTTTCCAAATCTTTTTGGCTATAAGATTTAAATAACCCTTCATCCTTACCAAAAAGATAATACATTTGACTAGGAGTATTATATTCACTTGCCTTATTATTAGATAAATCTGGTTCGCTCCCTGCTGCTTTTAAAGCATCTTGAAGAAATGGTTGTCCTGTAACAGAAACACCTACACATCCATTGCTAATATCACCAACAGAAACAGTTCCTAAACCTCCTGTACGATCTACATCACAGAAATTTTCATATGGATCAGCAGCTTCTACAACTTCTCCTGCTTTACTAGTAGGGTTAGTAGTTGATTTAGGATCTGGAGCTTTATTTCCATTATTTAAAATAGTTAAAATATTATCAGTGGCTTTGGCTAAATTTTTGATAGAAGAAAATTGGACATATTTACCATTACCAACTTGATTTCCTTTTGAATCAGTAAACTTAAGTGGTTGGTTTAAAGGATCAAGTTCACAAGCAGAATCTACACCAATTAAGACAGTATGTTTATCTAATTCCATTATCTTCTTTTGAGCAGTTCATAATTGTGGACCTGCAATCGGCATAAAAACATCTAGGTCATCCACTTGTAAATAATCTTTAATAATTGAATCTCCGTCACCAGGACCAAAACCAACAGCAAAATTACCTGGAGAGTAAATTAAATTTTTTTTCTCTTTATCTCAACCTAAAGTTCCTTTTTGAGAGTCAGGTTCTACAATACTAATTTTCTTATATGGTTGACTAGTGTTAGCATTTGTTTTACCAACTACATTTTTATTAAATCATTCTATCCCTCTTTGCATACCACCCATAAAACAAGTTACTGATGAAAAAGGTAAACCACCATACATTCCAAATGTAAGATTAGGTCCAAATGTATCAACATTATCATTTAAAAATTGACAAACAGCAATTCCTGTTTGGATTGAACCTAAATCAGCTCTAAAAGTAATAGAAGCTGTATTACGTATTGCTTTGCTTAAAACTGGTTTACCATCTTTTTCTACTACTTGAAAGTTTTGGTATTCATAATCAATTGCTTCATCCAATAAAACAAATCCTAAATCTTTAACTTCATTAGCTTTATTTGAATTATATAATGCTTCAATTGGTGATTTGTGAGTGAACCCTGGAGCTACAATGGCCTTAGCACCTAAATATTGTGCAGATAGATAAGCCGAAATGAAACCTTGATTATCTCCTGTAATTGGAGTACGGTAGTATTTATAGTAAGGATTAACACTAGACATTCCAAAATATCCACCAACAACAGCTCCTGGAATTGCTAAACAAGTAACTCCTATTAGGATATTTCTTAATGTTTTACGTACTATCATAAACTACCTCGTTGGTTTTATTATAACAACTTATATATATAAGTCAATAAATTTATAAAAATTCATTTTAATATATATAAAATATATATTAATTTCAAAAATAGCCTATTTTATGGGGTAATGTCGTGTTTTTTGGAGAAACTCTTTTTTCTAAGAGCTAAGATCCAAATAATACTTA
>JAHHTI010000109.1 GCA_020024735.1 Mycoplasmataceae bacterium
TAAGTGCGATTTTTCGGGAAAAATAGTGAAAAAAAGGAGCTTTTTTATTGATAGTGAACCTCATCAAATTCTCTATAAGATAGATTTTTTTATAAAATAAGTATATGGGTTATCAGTATTTATCAACAAAGAAAATGTTACAACACTACTTTAAATGAGGGTTTTGAAATATCATTTGATATTTATTGGTTATCATTGCTATTTTAATTGGAATGGTGATTTTATATTTTTATGACAATCGCTCTCCTCTCGAATCTTCTTATCACTTAATTAAAGGCTTACCTGTAATTTTAAGTATTGCAATTATTCCGATGAATTTAATTTATTTTGGTTATCGAACCAGCATTATGCGTGATCAATTTAGACACCATTCCTTTTCGTGTGTAAAAATGTGAGGAGTAAGCTTGCTTAGTACTTTTATATGGAATATGGCAATCTATGCTTTGGTAGTTATTATTGCTTGTATATTAATGAGAGACAATCTTTTTTTAATGCGTAGTATCTTATTTGGTCAATTAACATATGCTTTATTGTTATTACATTTAACTTGTTATGGATTAATGCTGATGTTAAATATTTGCATAATCAATGGCAAAATTATCCTATGAATTAGTAGTATTCTTTGTATTGTAAGTTTGATATTAAGTGGTCAATTAGTTCCTTATTACTTATATCCAAGAACTGATATATTAGCCTATTTCAATTTAGCAATGCCATTAAATTATGCAATTGGTTTAATTAACAATACGTTAATGATGCCTGATATGATTGAAAAAGCTACCAACAATGTAACTATTTTAGGGGTGCAAAATATTTATGAACTCTTAAATTCTTCTTTAACCCCACAGTTTTATGAAAAAATTATCTATAACAAATATGGGATTGATATTTTTAATATTTATTCTGATTTCAAAATTACCGAAAACCAAAAGAACTTAATCATCTTCAATCATTGAAATAAAGTATTAAACCTCATTATTCCTTGATTGATATCAAGTGTTGCTTTTGGTATCAGTTATTATTTTGCTGATAAAACCTTTATTTGTTATAAATAGATTTAAGCAGTTGGTGTTTCAGAATCACTAGATACTGTTTCTGGTTGTGCTGTTACTGAATTAGCTTCAGCAACAGTCTTAGTTTTCTTGCTGCTCTTTTTAGTTTTTTTAGAGAACTCTCAAATATTTTTCTTTTCAGGTTCGATATATTTATTTCACTTTAAATCATCAGCTTTAATTAATTCAACTTGTTTAAAGTCATAATTAATAACTTCCGCTAATTCTGCCATATCTTCATCACTTAAAGATTCAAATCTAAACATATAGTTAAAGTCTTCAAAAATTGAACATACTAAATTAATTAATTGAATATTTAATCATCGAGGACCACTAGCTCCTTGAGCTTCAAAGTTTTCTAATAACAATACTTTAGGATCTTTTTCCTTAGTAACATTTTTCACATTCTTAATTAAAAATCTTAATTTCAAACAAAAAGATACTTTCTTTTCCACAAAAGCTTGTAGTGATAATGGCTTATTCTTTTTACGAATTACACAATAAATAACTAATCAAGAAATTCCAGGGATTCCTAATACAATAGCTGGTACGCCTACCCCTGCTAATGCTTTTCATAACTTTTCAAAAGTATCATTATTAGGTTTACCTTTAACAATTTCCACAATTAGTGGAACCAAAGTGCTAATTACACCTAATGACAAAATAATAAAAGCAATAAAACATGCTACACAGAATCAATCAAATAGTTTGACCGATCAAGAACGCCCATTAGCAATTCCAGGATCATGCTTATAATTAGAAGACTTGAATAAAAATTTAATGATTCAAGCCATAAATACTGATTGTCGAGAAAGGTTTTTATCAATATATTCATTTAACAATGTGTAAAAACGATCTCCAGAATAGAATCTCCCGACACTAATTTGTTCTTTTTTAGTATTGGTAATATCGCAACCTTTACTTTTTAAAATGTACGAAGACATAATACCTCTTTCTTAAACACATTATATAGTTTATCATTTAATTTTGTATAAACAAAATTAAAATACCCTTTAGCCTATGGTTTGAAAGAGTTGTAAGGAATAATTATTGCTTCTTTTAAACTTCTTCTAAAATAGTCTCTTTTATAACTTGATTTTTATAATTAACTAGTGTATTAAGGTTTAATAAAATGATACTATTTTACATCTAAAACATAAC
>JAHHTI010000110.1 GCA_020024735.1 Mycoplasmataceae bacterium
ATTACAAGAAGGAGAAGAAATACGTTAATTGAATCTTATTAATTTTATTGCTTATTATTAGTATAGGAATGGTAATAACTTATAGGTTGATTGTTGTTTCTATGAGTATATTTGATATAAAAATGTTTTCTATATCTTTAATCTTTTTATTAGCCTTACTTCCTTTGTTTTATTATAGCTTTATTCTTATGCTTTCATTATGAGCGGGGAATACACCTCAAAATTGAAAATGAAATGGAATGATTTATTCATTAGGAATATGTGGAATGTACTTGACTCCAATTGTAGTTATCATTTTGATTTTAAAAATGATAGATGGTTTTAAACACAAAGAATCAGTTGATTAAAAAGGAAAATATCACTGCTCGTTAAATAACACTCTTATTCTTTATACACAACTCTTCTTTAGGTGCTAATTACCAATTAATAAATAATGTTTGAAAATTAAATACACCTAAAGTGTTATGTTAGATTAAAGTTTAAAATATGTAACCTCATCTACTTGTGAGTTAATTTATAACCAAACATATATAATGGGATATGAGTTTCATCAATAACATTATCTAATGAAGTGGTCATAATATTACTATTAGCATTGTCTTTAACTTTATTTAAGCTATTAGATTTTTTATTTTTTCCAGATTTAATTTCTACAATATTCACCCTTAGATTTTCATCGTGATAAACAAGATCTAATTCATAGGTATTATCTTTAAATCTAAAGGTATGATAATAAGGTTGAATTTTATTTCTCATACACTCACTGATAATATATGCTTCAATCATATTACCTTTAATATTTTTAAATCCTTCACTTTCAATATTACTCATATTAATTTTGTAATAAGCCGAAATTAAACCAACATCACAAGGATAGACTTTAAATTTATTGGATTTATCCATAGGACAAATAGGAAAAATTAAATTTTTACAATTATCTACTTTATGAACAATATGTGACTTAATTAAAAGTAACATTGCAAATTCATAATCACGATATCGTGCTGATGTTTTAATTGAAGACAATGTGAATGTATTGCTTTCTTTACCCATGAAGATAAATGTATTTAAAAAGATGTCTCTAACCTTAGCAATATTTTCATTTCCTACAAATTTAGCAATATCACTTTCATAATTATCAAAGATTGTTTCATTAGCATGTGTTGCTAATAGAAAGTTTTGGTCATTTTCTAAGTACTCTACAATTGGTTTAGGATAACCTCCAATGACTAAATATTGTTTAAAAGCTTCGCTGAAAAAAGCATGTTGCATTTTATCAATACTTTTGGTTTGATAACACTCTTCAAGTTTGCAATAAATCATCGGATTAACATTCATTAAGAATTCCTCAAAACTTAAGGTATACATAGTAATGGTTTGAATTTGTCCAACAGGTACAGAAACTTTATTGGCAAATACTTTAACAGTTAAGAAGATTCCTAAACAAATAATATTTTTAAACGTACTATTTTCATTAATTGTTTTTAATTGAGAATAGAACTCAATTACTTCTTGAAATTCATCAATAATTAAAACTGAGTCTTGTTCAAGAGTGATGATAGTTTCATTCATTAGTTGCACAAAATCAATAAGTTTCTTTCAAGTAGGACTACTTTTAAATTCTAAAAAACGTGGATCATTCTTTACATCATTGAAATTTATATAATAGACATGCTTAAATAATTTACTAGTAATATTCTTGACAGTGGTTGTTTTACCAACTTGTCTTGCACCTAAGATAACTAGTGGCATCTTATTTTCGTTATTAGCTCATTTTTCTATTTCTTTATCTACTTTTCTTTTTAAATACATATACACATAGTATAAGGTAATTTTTTACCATTTTGTGAAATTTTCACATTTTGGTAATACCTTTTTGTGAAATAATCACATTTTGGTAAATTTTACGAGTAATCTTAATAGTTTTAAAAAAACTTCACAAACAACAAATCAAACAATAAATATAATGAATAAAAACCTATGGTATATTTGTCAGGCATTGGTAACACAGTGTTAGTATTCTATGAACTTAATTGGTACAAAAAATAGTTATAGTTTTTATCAAAAATCCCAAACTATTATTATTAATAACATATGCTAAAGTTATGATTAGTTATCTAATTATAATTAAAAATGTATTTTGTTGAGTACCCTATCTTTTTGGACCAGTATTGTACAATCAATACTAGATA
>JAHHTI010000111.1 GCA_020024735.1 Mycoplasmataceae bacterium
GATATTACCTTGAAATTAGTAAGAGAAAATGTGATGAGATTTTTGATGAATATTCATTATTATTGCTAGTTGATGATTTAAATCCAACTGATGAACACTTTATGGATTTAATGAGAACACAACTTGGAAATTTCCCTAAAGCTAGATTTATTGCGACATGTATTGAGTCTATCTCTAAGCAATGTTCTCTTATTAATTTCCAAGATTATGAGGTTGAAAAGTATTATATTCATGATATAACTTATCGTGAAGTGCATCAGTTGACCATTAGCTGGCCTAATATTTCAATTGAAAAGAAGAAGAAAGTAGAAGAAAAAATTATTCAGATATTCTCTCAGATGCATATTCCACTTAATTATTGGACAACATCCTTGTTTTTATGGATATTTGAAAAAACTGATGAGCATAATATTCATAATAATTTTGATCTTATTCAACTGTATATTGATGAGTTATTAGACAAAAAAAATTACATTCTGAGTCCAGATAATAAAGTAGGATATGATGATTTAAAATCATACCTTTCTGCTCTAGCGGAAAAAATTCTAACTAGTAATTATGCATTAGAAGAAGCTGATTTATTTTTATTTACTGAGGAATATAGAAATACCCATAAAAAATTTACTGATACAGCTTTGGATATTATTAATTATTTGTTAGAAAAAGCTATTTTGGTTAAATCAGAAGATAATAAATACACAATTAGATTAAAAGGTGTTTTTGAATTTTTCTTGGCATATAGAATGAAAGAAAATTCAGAATTTAAGGATAAAGTTTTGAATTTTAAAAATTATATCCTTTCTTTTGGAAATGAATTAGAACTATATGCAGGATTCTGTAAAGATGATAAAGATACTATTCTAGAAGTTTTTAATAGTGCTAAAAACATCTTATTACCAATGACAAGTAAAGATGATTATGACAATCTAGATTTTCATTTGTCAAATCAAATACAAATTACTAATTCAGATTTTAAAAACACAGGAAGTTTACTAAATAAACTTGCAGAGATGCCAGATGATGGAGAAGATACTTTTGACTATTTACCTGTTTGTGTTTCTTCTATTGATGAGACTGAAGTCAAGCCTAAATATATGTATAACCAAATTGATATAAATACACCAATAGTAGAACGTATTATATTTGCTTTAGCAAGAGTTTATAGGAATAGTAATGCATGTGATATGCATGAAATAGCTGATGAAATGTTTGAGTATATTTTAAATGGTTCATGTAATTTAGGTTTTATGTTGGTTGAAGATTCTAAAACTCTTTACATTGATAAATTTAATGAAGCTGATGATTTAGTTTCGTTAGTATCAAACTTCATACCAATCATTATTGAAACCTTTTTCTATGATGCGATATGTCAGCAGAATCTTGTGCGTGTATTTGAGTCGAAACTTTCTAATTTGATGAATAATCCTGAAGGAAATGAGATGAGAATATTTATGCTTACATATATTCTTGTTGATTTAGATATAAAGAAATATATATCATATATAGATTTAGCTTTGAAAGTAATAAAAAATAAGGTACTTCGTTTTGCTATGCTTAATAAAAATATTCTTTTAACAATGAAGTATTTTGATAATCCAATGATACTCGATAAATTAAGGTCACAGAGAGAGTTACAGGCTAATGAATTTAAAGAATTTATAGGGTCTGAACAAAAAATCTCAAAACAAATTATTGTAAAAAATGCTAAAGAACAGAATATAAAGAATGCCAATATGAAAGATTATCAATAATGTCTTTTTAACCAAAGCGTAGAAGGCTAATTAGTTGAGCTTAAGTATGCTAAATGAAGTTCAACTAATTAGTTTGTATTAAAATAATCTTAATAAAAAGTATTTATACATATAAAAGTTTTTGATATTTGTAGTGAAAATTTAAAATCCTACTTTTTTAAATGGGAATAATTCATAATAATCAATTATAATCTTCTCAAAAATCGGTACATACTTTCGTGGAGTTAATGGACTTTTGGAAAAAGCATAAACCAAGTTTATGTATTCTTCATCAGATAAGACTCCTACAACTTCAGCAGACTCAAATGACTTTAGAAGATTTTCCTGTTCACCTTCCCGGAAACAATAATCAAATGGGATGGTAGTAACCAGTGGAAAAGAGAAATCTTCGTCAGAACCATACTTCTTTCCAATGCACCTGT
>JAHHTI010000112.1 GCA_020024735.1 Mycoplasmataceae bacterium
TCTATTGTTTAATTTTAATTTATCGGTAAAAATTTACCGAAGTATTGATTATATAGTATTAACTAAATATTATGAATTTAAAATTTACATTAGCTGGCTTTTTATTGAGCTTATTATGTTTTACTTCATGTTCTAATAATGATGATTTATTAGGTGAATATGATAATGTAATTTTTACGCGTTCAGCAATGAATATTGAACCTGTAGTAATAGATAAAGATACTGCAATGGTCTATTTCTCTAAGGTTCTGTCAAAGGCTGTTTATGAGCGTAAAGATGTCAGAGAATTTTTGAAAAAGGAGGCAATGGAAGAGTTTGACATGAATTCAGATGTGTTATTTGCTTTGGCAAGTAATAAAATGATTTCCAATCATTCTTTTCGTGATATTTTAGTATCTTACTCTTCTGAAGACACAATTGCTGCAATAGAGAAATCCGTTCCTTTATTGAATATACTCATACCAAGTTTTGATTTTTTTGACATTACTGTATCAAATTGGGACTGTAATGATTCAGAAATACCTGTAGCATTATCTAATGAAAAAGGTATGGGCCTTTATCTTGACGGAGTATTTGTAATGAATATCCCTAATGGAGAACTGCCGGACTTTCACACTATAGTAGTTAATGAAAATAGTAGAGTTATTGTTGAACATCCTAAGACTAGAAGTTCAGCCCCTAAGATTTCATTTATATCTCCTAATTACGACAAAAGCAGATTGAAAAACTACTCTAGCCGTTCTGCAAATAGAACCGCCGGACAAGTGGGAAGCAAAGCTATTGAAGCATATAAATTCTTTTACAAGGATGATGGTAGTAAAGAATCAAGAGCTTTTCAAAGGGATTATATTTATTACGGATTAACTCCAACTAATTCAAACGGACATTTTAATAAAAGCGTTACAGAATATATTAGTTTTATTGAAATAAACCCAATGGCATACTATAATATGTCAGATCAGAAAAAGTCAAAGACTTATGATGATCCAAGTATAATAAAAGGATCTGTATCACGTAAAAAACACGATTTTTCACCTGATGAACTAATAAAATTAATGTGGTCAGAAGGGGCATATAATTTTAGATTTGAAATTCTTTCTTCAAATAGTTCTCGTCCAACTGTAATATATATTCCTCTAAAACCAGCAGAAATATGGAATTTTAACTATAACAGATCATATAAACATAAAACTTGGTTTAGAAAAAAGAAATTTACATATAGCATAGACCCTCAAAAATTTACAGCAAAAAGAGTAGATTTAACACAAAACCAGATATCATTAGGGAAATGGGATCTTTCGCAAGAAGCTCTAGAACGTTATGTAAGCATTTTTGAAGAAGATAAATCAACTACTGAAGAATATTCAATAGAATACGAATTGACAAAATTGACTTCTGCAAAAGTAAATGGAGATCTTAAAATCGGTATAGGAACTGGAAAATCCGGTGAAGTAAGTTCTGAAATAAATACTTCTACAACAAGTAAAGAAACTAAAAAGTATTCATATACTCGAAAAGAGGAAGATGATGCCTTAGGAACTGCAAAAATTTTCTTCTATGATCCTATAATTGAATCGAAATCAGGTAACGATTATATTATTCGAACATATAATACTGGAGTAGTAACATTTGGTATAACTGTACAATGAAAAATAATAAAATAGCATATAAGAAAATATCAGTATGCTTAATATTTGTTTTAGGTCTTCTTTTATGTCATGCATGTTCAAAAGATAACCCTAATTTGAATATTATCCGCGTACAAGTAGAAACTAATTCTGATGAACCTGTTAGAATTTATGGAATTAAAGATAGTGGAGAAACTGGAGTTGTTATAAAAAAGAATTATGACAATACATTCGAGTTGGAAAATGAAATCTTTTCAATAGAAGCAAGATGCAAGGATGAAAATACCTTAATAACAATTAATGTTTGGGTAAATGGAATACTTAAGAGTAATGTATCTGGAAATAAATATTTGACTACTGGAGATATATCATTATTATAACCTAATTTCCGCAAATTATCTCGACTCTCGTGTTATAAAATGGATATTTTGTAAAAATCCCGAATCTCAATGTTCCATATATAACATGAGAGTCTGTTTGATCTTTTTTAAGCACATCTTCCCCTTACCCCATAAAGCGA
>JAHHTI010000113.1 GCA_020024735.1 Mycoplasmataceae bacterium
GCATACCCATCATAAGGGTGTAAGGTATAATCATCACTACGGTCACTCATATAAATTAATTGATGAGTTTTAAGATGCTGTAATATTCTTCAACAATTAGTGGCAACAGAACTTCTTCTGGCTAAAACACTATCAATGATATTTTCCAATTCCGCAAAGATACTATATTTTCCAGTAATTGTTAAAACCGGTTCATTGGGAAGAATAATATCCCCATCACTACGAGCTTTGATTGTTAAAGAACGATATTGAGATGGTGTTAAGGAAACTTTAATAATCTCCATAATCTCACTAATCCCACAAACCATATAAGGTTCTTCAGTAAAACTCACAAACTGCATGGTAGCCTGATGGGTATTATTAAACTTTTTTAATACCTTGCTAGTGTGAGAAAAATACAAAGTACTATAATATTTTGATTTTAATTTATTTTTATCAATGACCAATTTCATAACTATCCTCTAACGAAAATTAAAAGTTCAAGTTGCATTAAAATAAACAATTCGTAAAATACTAAAAATAACAGCCGATATCAATAGATAACTAGGTTGTGGGAATGTTTGATAAGCACAAGCCATAACAAAAGAGATAATAAAATTTAAAGCATCCAAACAATAAAAAACAAGATAGAAATAATCAATTTTACTCATTGGACTTAGTTGGGAATAAATACAATATAATAGCAATCCTAACATCACAAAACCAATGATTAATAAGATACTATATGTTGATAAAAACAACACTTGGCATTTTTGTTCAAAAAAGACATTAATCACAGCAACTAACAAAGTTAACATCCATACTATGTTAAGAGATCATATATAGACTTTTCTTTTTTCATTAATCAACGTCAACATTTACAATCGGTTTAAAATCAGGTGTCTTTCGTGCATTTCAATTTTTATTGTCATAATTATTTAACATTGCATCATTCATTGATGATTGTGATGATAAACGATTCACTTCATTGCTATAGTCTAGATTACGTTTTTCTTCCAAGATTGATAATAAAGTTTCGGTTTTAGAAGTATTTTGAGCAGATGCAAAAATATCATCAGCTGGATAACAAGTTGCCATTTCTAATGCAGTAAATAATAAATCAGCTTCTTCTAAAACATATTCAGTCATTAATGAAGCAGTTTCATCTAATGAACCGCATTTAATTTCAAATTTAGATTTCTTGTTACTTCCTTTTGAAACCACTGCCCCGTTTTTATAAACAGTGTTACTAGAAATATTCTTAGAATCAAATACATAATTTAAAGAAGGGTTAGTAATTCTTTCAAAACAGAAGAAATCAGCATCAGCATCAAATACTACATAAACCTTAGAACCTTCTTTAATTACTTGACGAATGTTTTTAGAAATACTTGATCAAGTTTTTAATCTTGATAAAGAGTGTTGTACATAAGGCGTGAAAACATTATATGCATGTTTTCCATTATTAACAGCTAATGAAAATAAATTATTGAAAATATCATTTTGTAAACGAATGTTTTTACCTTCAGGGTTATTTAAAACAAAGTTTAATTTCGGATCAGCAAAAGTATCTACCACTAATACACAAATAGAATCTTCATAACGTTTTAATGATCTACTCATCTTAATATTTAAAGTAGCATCACTCTTATTAATATCTTCTTCAACAACTTTCGCTTCTCTAAATCATTCTCATGTAGAAACAGATAAAGAAAAAGCATTACCCTTGTAAAAACCAGATAAAGTATTTTTAAAATCAATTTTTCTTGCATCTTGAGGGATACCAGCATAAGCATATACACGGCTATGGATGTTGTAAACTTTTCTATCGTATAATGGAGTTCTTTTATCTAGAACAAATTCTGGAATGCCTGATTGAATAGCATTTAAAATAGAATTCTTATCTAATGATCTTGAAAATCTTTCATATACTCTATTTCATTCTTGAATCTTGGCTCTAGTATGTTTAGCATATCTAGCATCTAGCCGCATTCAATAGATAACAGAGACTAATAATACTAAAGCAATAATAATCATCCCCGCACATAGACCAATTAAAACAGCAAATATCACTACTCAAGC
>JAHHTI010000114.1 GCA_020024735.1 Mycoplasmataceae bacterium
TTTCTTTATACGTGGATATTATAGCATAAACATTTAATTAATAACGATAATAATCAATAATATTATCACATCGTTTTTCTTTAAAAAGCATATGTCTATAACACTTGTAAATCTACCTTAACGTTATCATATTCAAATGAGATGGTTTTGTTCTTCATCTTTTCCAAGTCAATCTTATTTTTATATAATCCCATAGTAAAATGCTTTTTAAATTGCTCAAATTCATTTCTAATATCTCTAGCACCTTTTGTAATATCAACATCCAATAAAATTGCATCATAAACTGATTTTTTATTAAACTTTATTCCAATTTTCTTATCACTAAGTTCTTGAATAAATTTATTAAAGTGGATATCGAGAATTTTGTATAAATCAGTTTTGTTTTTAATCATATTGAAAGTAATGATATTTTCTTTTCCAATTCTTCCTAAAATTTCTGGACGATTTAATTCATTTGTGAAAAAATCATCAATGGCTTCTTTAACTGAAATTTCAACTTGTTCTTTCTTCATATTCTTAGAAATTAGACTTGCTCCTAAATTAGAAGTGAAAATAATGATATTGTTTTTAAATGAAACTTTTTCACCTTTATTAGATGTCACAATCCCTTCATCTAAGATTTGCAAGAAAATATCAAATACAGTTCTATCTGCTTTTTCTATCTCATCAAATAAAACAATAGCATTAGGATTTTTCTTCATAGTGTTGGTAAGTACTCCACCTTCTTCATAACCAACATATCCGTTGGGTGCACCAATTAATTTTTGAATAGCAACATCAGATTTATATTCACTCATATCAAAACGATTAATATTTTTATTATCATATAGGAACTCACTAAGATTCTTACATACTTCTGTTTTTCCAACACCAGTTGGTCCAGCAAAGAAGAATATTCCTGCAGGACGATTACCTTTTCCCTTATTTAAATCGTAAGTTAACATAATTAAATGTTCTTTAATTTTATATAAAACTTCATCTTGGCCAATTATTTTATCGCTGAAGAACTCATCAAAGTTATCTAATTTTTTGATACTTAAATCTAATGTTTTGGATTTGCTTTTCTTTACAACTGGAATATCTTCTTCATAAGATTGTTCTTCTTCATCTTCTTCATAGTCAGAATCATAATCTTCTTCATAGTCATCATCTTCATCACTATGATTATTGTAATAATTGCCATAGTAGTGACAATTTCGTTCTTCTAAAAAATAAATAACAAGTGGAATGACAATTTCTAAAATAATCGCAATTACACTAACACTGATGATAGAAATATCTGCTGCCCTTGATAAATGCCATTCATGAGTAATATAACTGATAGTTCCAACCACTATTCCAGCGATTTCAAGAAGTATTATAGGAGCAATAATTGCAGAATAAATATAATAATCCATACAAAAAAATTCATCTGCAATATATCCAGCACCAAAGCCTACCATCACTGCTACAATTATAGTTCCAAATGCTACCATTAAAGCATTCCCATAATAAGGCACAGATCAAGGAATTTTAGCATGTGCTAATCCTAGAATACCAATCACTAACATAGCAATTGGACCTCCAATTAAAGTAGCTGCTAATCCTCACTTTAATACACCTTCTCATTCATCTATCAATCAGCCTACGAACATAAATAGTCCAAAAAATACTACTACTGATATGATGCTTCCTATAGTACCAGACATTATTTCATCCTCCGAAATAAATCAACATTCCAATTATATATATATATATATTGTCAAGGTTGAGATATGAACAAAGGCTTTATTAGTAGGTTTACTAATATTTTTATTTTTCTTATGAAACCTATAAATTAAGAAATGTTTTAAACTGACTTATGTTTATGCTAACTAATTTCCAATTTATTTCTTGGAACAATTGCCTTTTTAGTTAACAGTATGCATTAGAAATTAATAACGATAATAATCGTCACGACGATAGTCTTTTTTCTTGCTATTAGTTG
>JAHHTI010000115.1 GCA_020024735.1 Mycoplasmataceae bacterium
TAATACCTATGAATTAGATTGTGTTTATCAAGATAATGAATTGATCCCCAAAGTACTAGAAATTAAATCAGGTATTAATAAGAGTTCTCAAAGCATGAATAAAGTAAAAGATAATAAGAATATCAAACTAAGACTAGCATCTTTAGATAGAAAGTTTAATGATTTTAATATTCCTGTATATATGTTTGGTTATATGTTAAGTCATCAAGGGAATCACTAATGTAAGTGAACTAGAATAAAGTTCCTATTAGCTTTTTTTTAAGGAAAGTTATTGCTTTTTTTTCGGGAAAGTTTGTACTTTTTTTTAAGGAAAGTTGACTCTAGTTATATATATAATATATAACTATGGAAATTAAAATATTACTAGAACAAAAATTCTTTATTTGACTAAATTACCACATATGTAATTATTGTTATCAAAGGTTGTTGCTTATTAGTTAACTTAGTAGTTCTTTCATTCTTTGATATGAATGTTCCGCTAACGAATTTCCCCAGTATATGTCTAGGAATAATAATTCTTTAATTCACTAACAGAAATAAGTGCATCTATATTATTAGGGTAATTTTTTGTTTTTTTACCCTAATCATTAAGGTAAAAAATCATTTATTAGGGTAATTTTTCAGTTTTTTACTCTAATAATCAATATAATTAAAAGTAGGAGTAATTATGTTTAGTAGAAATAAGGAACAAAAGGTATTTGATAAAGAAATTGATGAATTGTTAATGAATATCCATAGAAACAATGAAAAGATCTCTCATATTATTGTTTCTCTCCCTATTCATCAACTAGATAAGATATCACTTCACCAACAGCTTACTTCAGCTACTACATCAAATGAAATTGAAGGAATAGTAGTTATTTCGACTAATTCAGTTATTGTTAATCAATTGAATCAAACCTTTATTGATAACTATATGAATGCATTATCTTACATTATGAAGAATTATCAATCTATGAAGTTAACTAGTGATGAAATTCTTGCTAACCATAGAACTTTATTTGCAAATACTAATTTCCCTTTTGGAGGAAAATGAAAATCAATATCTAACAATGTAGTAGATGCTACTTCTAGACAAATTATTGCCAAAACTATATCACCAGAAGAAACTGCTACTACTATTGGAGAATTAGTTCATTGATATGAAACTGATGATTCATTGCCAAGTTTGATTAAAGATTGTATTTTTATTTATGATTTTCTCAAAATCCACCCATTTGAAGATGGTAATGGAAGAGTTAGTAGATTATTAACTAATTTGTTGTTTTTAAAGAATGGATGTGAATTTTTGAAATATTCTAGTTTAGAAGAACAAATTAATAAAAATGTAAAAGAATATTATGCATCTTTAAGAACTACTACCTTAGAAGCATGATTCAACGATAGTGTTGATTACACCAAATGAATTCAATTTAATTTACAAGCAATTTTAAATAGTCAAAACAAATTTTTGGAAATGGCAAACTTAAAGGAAGTTTTACTACAAATTCATAATAAAGCTCTCATTATTGCTAAATGATTTGATTTAAACATCAACCATGAATTTACTAAAAAAGAATTAGAAGTAGCATTAGAGTTATATGATATTTCTTCTGATACTATTAAGAAAGTATTACCTAAACTAATTCATCACCAATTTATTACTAAAAAAGGCACAACCAATCGTGTTTCATATGTTAGAACTTTAAACAATCAAACTATTATCAACTTCAATGATATGACCCCTATTCTAAATCCAGGAAAATCAAAGAAAGCAAAATAGCAAAATACTAATTAGTTGATATAACATTCAACCAAATAAAATTGCAATCAATATTAGTAATTCTCTTTTTAATAACTAAATTTACTTCTTAGCTAATGCCATAAAAGTTTTTTTAATATATGGATAATCTTCATTATCATAAAAAGCAGCAC
>JAHHTI010000116.1 GCA_020024735.1 Mycoplasmataceae bacterium
CCTGATTTTCTTTTTATTTTTGTCTACTTTTTTAAGTATAATTCAATTAAAGTGAAAATATATTTTGCTAAACAGTATACTTTTTTAAAGTTTCTAATATATATATAGTGTTAATAATATTTATAGGAGGGTGTATCTTGGAAGATTTCAATATATACAAAGATATAGCAGAAAGAACACAGGGAGATATTTATGTTGGAGTTGTTGGACCAGTAAGAACAGGTAAATCTACATTTATAAAAAGATTTATGGACTTAATGGTAATACCTAAGATTGATAATGCTTATAAAAAGGAAAGAGCAAAAGATGAATTACCACAAAGTGGATCAGGGAAAACTATTCATACAACAGAGCCTAAATTTGTGCCTAATGAGGCAGTAGAAATTGCATTAGATGATGGTATTAAGTTTAGTGTTAGAATGGTTGATTGTGTTGGATACATTGTTAAAGGTGCTAATGGTTATTTTGATGAGGGAGAATCTAAAAAAGTTCATACTCCTTGGTTTGATTACGAAATACCATTTGAAGATGCAGCTGAGATAGGAACTAGAAAAGTAATAACAGATCATTCAACAATAGGATTAGTAGTTACTACTGACGGAAGTATAACTGGTATAGACCGTGATGATTACTTAGATGCTGAAGAAAGGGTAGTAGCGGAGTTAAAATCAATAGACAAACCTTTTATAATTGTACTTAATTCATTAAATCCAAGGTCAGAAGAGACTTTAGACTTAAAACAAGAATTAGAAATCAGATATGGAGTTCCAGTTCAAATAATGGATGTAGCCAATATGAATGAAAATGACATAAACGATTTGTTTACAAAAGTACTTAAAGAATTTCCAGTTAAGGAAATTAATATAGACATGCCAAGATGGATTGAAAAATTAGAACCTTCTCATTGGTTAAAATCTAATTTTATAGACATAGTTAAAGACATGTGTAAAAACATATCAAAAATTAGAGACGTTAAGGATCTACTTAGTACTTATGGAGAAGATTTCTTAGGAGTAGCTGATATAAACGAGATGAATTTAGGAGATGGAACTGTAAGAGTTAAAATGACTCCTAAAAAGGGCATCTTCTATAAAATAATAAGTGAAATGTGTGATGAAGAGTTAAATGATGAAAGTGATTTAATAGCTTTAATAAAAGATTTGCATAAAGCAAAATCTGAATATGATAAGGTAGCTGAAGCAATAAATAGTGTTAAGGAAACAGGCTATGGATTAGTTGCTCCTCAATTATCAGAAATGAAGTTTGAAAAACCTGATATTGATAAGCAAGGTTCAAAGTATGTTGTCAAACTTAAGGCTAGTGCTCCTAGTCTACATTTAATAAAAGCAGATATTCAAACAGAAATTTGTCCAATAATGGGAACTGAAAAAGAAACTCAAGAAGTATTTAAAACATTACTTGAGCAGTTTGAAAGTGATCCGGAAAAATTATGGCAAAGTAATATGTTTGGTAAATCATTAGAAACATTAGTTCAAGAAGGTTTAAGAAGCAAACTTTATAAGATGCCAGATGACATTCAAAGTAAGATTCAAAAAACTCTTCAAAGAATTATTAATGAAGGTGAAGGAAACTTAATCTGTATTATTTTCTAAGGTGATTAATATATTTAAAAGACCATATCAAATTTTATTTTGATATGGTCTTTTAAATTTTATAATCAAATAATTATATGAAATTTTGGAGCGCAAAAAATATTTTTATAATATATGTATTTTACTAAAAGAAGAGTATATACA
>JAHHTI010000117.1 GCA_020024735.1 Mycoplasmataceae bacterium
CCAATTGCATAAATACCAGGAATATTAGTTTGCATATTATGATCAACAATAATAAATCCTTTTTCATCAGTTTTTAGAGTTGTTTGTGCTTCAATGGCAACTGCTACTGGATCAAGTCCAATAAAAGGGAAAACAGCTGCAATGTCAAGAAGACTTTCTTCATTGGTAGCATCGTTCATAATCTTAATTTTTTCTACCTTATTAGTTCCCATAATTTCAGTAATTCGAGAATTATAGTGGATAGTTACATTTTTTAATGATTCTAATTCTTTAACAATAATTTCATCACATTTAAGTTTATCTCCACGAACAAACATATGAATATTTCTACCTACATTACTTAAATAAACAGTTTCTTCACCGGCAGAATTGCCTGAACCTACAGTAGCAATATCTTGTCCTTTAAAGAAGCTACTATCACAAATAGCACAGTAACTTACACCTTTATTAAAAAATTCTTCTTCACCTTTAATATTTAATTTACGATTGTTTGTACCGTTAGCTAAAAACACAGCATCTACTTCATATATTTTTCCATCAGTGGTTTGAATATTAAATCCACTTTCTTTTTGGATAACTTTAGCTACATAGCAGCCAACAAATTCAGCTCCTAAATTCATTGCTTGTTCAAACATTGAATAAGATAAATCTGCTCCATTAATTTTCTTAAACCCTGGGTAATTTTCAACGTGAGCTGTCTTTACCATTTTTCCACCTGGTGCATCACCATCAAAAAAGATAGCTTTAATATTTGCTCTTTGTAAATAAATAGCTGCTGTTAATCCAGCTGGTCCACCACCAATAATTCCTACAATTTTTTCTTGCATATTTTCTCCTTAAATTAACATTAATGTTAATATATCATTATAACAAATGGTAATAAAAACGTTATTTTATTTGTGAAAAAATCACAAAAAATGTTTTAAAAAGTTGCTATTTTTTGTAGAAAAATAATAGTTTTTTTGTGTAGTACGCATAGATGAATATATAATATATATATTATATGAACAAAAAATCTAAGAGATTATTAAATAAAATTAGAGTTTTCGGTGGTCTTGTAGCAGGTGCTTTTGTTGCTTCTTCATTGGTTTCACTAAGTTTTTCTCGAAATATATTACATCATTCCAACGCTGAATTAATGAGTGCTAAGGACGCTACTAAAAATAGCGCCATTTATACACACACCTTTGAACTTGGTAAAGATTTACGTGCCAATCTTAATAATTTTCCAAAATTTCAACTAGCACCCCATGTAGTCTCTCTTCAAAAAAATGATATTCATATGGGATTGCTAGATTTAAGATTTTCAGGAGAAGTAATTAAAAATCCTACTACAGATTTTATTACCACCAACAAATATGCTTCACAATTTACTATCAATAACGTTAAAAGAACTATTGATGCTGACCATTTTGCTGCTTGAACAAATACTGCTACTAGTAATTTTAAAGATTGAAATACTCCTGGTAATAGTGTGAGTATTGTACACCGTGTTTCTACAAAAAATATGACAACCAATGAATACCCTACACTTTACACTACTGTCAACACTGATGGTTCTTCAAAGTTTAGTTATGAAGAAGATACTACAACTTGATTGCCACCTTTCCCTGAAGATAAAGCTCCTGATTACTATCTAACCAATGATACTTCTGGTTTAACAAGTGCAGATGCTTATCATGCTTATCGTTTTAAAACTACATCTCCTGGTGCTTCACCAGCAGCTAATTTAGAGTTAGACAAAGGACC
>JAHHTI010000012.1 GCA_020024735.1 Mycoplasmataceae bacterium
GTCATTTTTTTAAAAAAAAGTTAAAAAATTTAAAAAAGTCTCATTTTTTGAGACTCATTAATAACCGAGATATAGGAAAAATACCATCTAATTTGTTATTTGTTTCTTTTAAGGAAATAATAGATGTTATTTCAATCTTCCTTAGATTTACACTTGCAAAGTTAACCACTTTATTTAATTTATTCATTTCGAATTTACTCATTTTTTTATTCTCCTTATTTGTCTTACATATTCCTTAGTGGTCCATTTTTTTAAAAAATGACAAAAAATTTAAAAAAATCTCATTATTTGAAACTTTGAACTTTAACTATTTTTTAAACGTAATCAATCATCTAAACATAAAAGTCATGTTTTAATATTCTGTTGTTAAAATAAAATTTTATTAGTATCAATCTTGCAAATTTATTGCTAATTCTTATAATTAATAATTTTATTGATAATTAAAAAAATGTTATACTATAATTGTTATTCTTTACATAAGACAAAGTTTTAACAATTTTATTTAGGAGTTTTATGAAATTAAAAAAGTCAAAGAAAATCAAAATTGGTGTTGCTATCGGTGCTAGTGTTGCTCTAGTAACCACTACTACTGTATTACCTTTGATTTATTTAAATGATGTAAATAAAATTGTTTATCGTAATGCTTTAGGAAACTATAGTATTTCTAGAGAAGCTGCTGAAAAAAATATTTCTCATGAATTCGTTGGTGACTACCTTTCTCTTATTGAAAAAGTTGGTGTTGCTTACCGTGATAATTACCTTTGCTTTAATGGTGGAAAAGTAGGAGCTCCAGGTTTTGATTCAGCTAGCGGGGTTCAAATTCTTTCTAGTTGATCACCAGAAATGAATCCTATTCCTTCGGCATATAATTTTGGTGTTGAAAGTTATAAGAATTTATCAGCAAACAACCTTACTGACTATTTAGGTACCCAAGAAACCAAATCTGATTATGATAATTTAGACATTGGATTTTCAAATTCTGAATTAAAAAAATTAAAGGTTGACTCATTTAGTAAAACTAAAAATTATGAAAATGCTGCTACCACTAAAACTCCTGAAAAAATTGTTTTTAGATTAACTGATGGTTTTCAAACTACTAATCCTATTACTATTTTTCTAACTGTTGATAAAGAAGTTCCTACATCTGGTGCATTTCCTGTAAATCCAGTTGGTTTGGATTCTGCAGCGTCACCAAAAACTTATCGAGAAGGGCAAGTAGTAGGTCACTATGATGTAACTTTTAATGACCCTCGTTTAAAAAATCCTTATTCTGTTGTTACTAATAGACACATGTATACCTTTACTACTGATTGGCAATCTGATGGAACTTGACCTGTGCTTTCTCATCCTTCAGTCATTAAACTTTATGATTTAACCGCAAAAGATAACTCTGCTATTTCTGATTCATTAGCCGAATTTACTAAAAGTAAAGCTGCATCTATACCAGCTAGTGAACCTAATCCATACGAAGATCCAAGTCGCTTTTTTGGTCATAGTGTTGAAATAGGCGGAATTGGTAGAAGTTCAATTACGGGTAAATTTTGAGCTAGTCCAGGTACTACTACTTCATATTATTGAGGAGGTACTCGTCCAGGATTTGCTACTGTTAAAACTGATACTGGTACACGAGGTTCTGCAATAATTGAATTATCTGGACTTGATAAGTATTTTACATACTCAAGAAGAACAGGTGGTACAATTTCACAATATGTGAAGAATGCAGATGGTTCTAAAGGTGATTTTGTTAGAGATCATCCTTATGATGGTTCTTATACTGTAAATGAATATCCTACATTAAATAAATCAGTTGAAGAAAATCAAAAAATTAGAAGATCTTCTTACAAAGCAGGACTTGATGCTTATGTCTTTAATAATCAAGGAACTCCTATTGATGAATGAAAATCTAGAATTGATGGTAAAGATAACGCTGTCTTTGCAGATAACCTTATCGGTAGAGGACCTGTTACAGGTTATTGATTTTACCCTTATTTTTCACAACTTTCTAAAGAAACTAATAATAAAGAATTTAATCTTAGTGATAATAATTTAGGGATGTATATTTATTCTAAAGCTATTGGATATCCATCATCTATAACTAGCTCTACTATGCAATCAACAGTTCCAGAAACATTATATTCAGGCTTTGTGATTGGTACTGGAGAACCACTAATTCAACCAAAAAAAACTGATAAATACCGTTATTTAGGTAATCCTAATAGATTTAGTGAACATAATTGAGCACAACCTACCATAATTGGTGAGGGTGATGCTGATTTTAATAGTGCTACTAACAAATATACTGTTAGAAGTCGTGAACATACCAAAGGTGAAGAAATTGATGTTAATTTCCATCAATTATTCGGATCTTATATTTATGGTCGTTCAGCTTACAAGGAAGTTCCTGGAGAAATTTTTGATGGTACTCGTTCAGATGAAAATTTTATTTACAAAGGTAGTTTCTATAATGTATTAAATGGAGAAGATGAAAGACATAAAAATATTGCAAATTTTTACTCTATCTATAATGGGGTTTTTTCTTTTGATAAACCTACTACTTATGCTACTCTTGATAAACCACAATCAGTAAGATGATATGCACCTTTTGCTTCTACTGATTTTGAAGCTAAACTTAAAACTTTACCCGATGAAGAAATAATTAGAAGATCTAAACAACTACCTTCTGATGCATTAAGTATGCAAGAAGTTCAAGATAGAATTGACTTCAATATGTTTAATGCTATTCCTTCAACTTTTTATGGTGGTGAAGTAACTGCTACCCCTGATAATACCACTGGAACTATTTGAGTAACTTTTAAAACCGGTCCTACTGTGAGGGTTTCTAATGGTTCATTGTTTAAAACACCAATGAGATCTGATACTAGATTTGGACTTCCAAAATGAATAGGTGTTGAACCATGATATTATTATGATACTCATGATTCTCAATCAGCAACTTGATTAGAATCTAATCTAAATAATCCATATTCTGATATTGATATGGGAAAACCTATTGAATTTACTATTCCTCTTACCGGTTATGCTAAGGTTAAACCTACTTATATTATTAAAACAACTGATAATACACCTGGTGCTCAAGTATTTACTAAAAATACTGTTATTAATCCAAAAGAACCTCCAAAAACCTATGGAGCATTTGATATTAGTAATGAAACAGTTGAAAGCATTGATAGAATTAAAGGATATGATTTTAAAAGTCGAAATCCTACTCTTATTGATGATCCTAGCAAACCTACGATTCTAACTACTACATTTAGAAGAGCTGGTATTGAAAGCACTAATTTTAGCAAAGTGGAAGCTATTTTACCAAAAGCAGGAGGAACTACTGCTAAAGAAAGAAAAATTAGTACAATTACTCCAAGTGAATATATTAGACAAGAAAAAGACAAACATAAAGATGATCCTACAAAACAATTTTTAGGATTAAAAAAATGGATTTTTAGATATTTAGTTAAAAATCAATGATTTTGACAAGGTGATAAACAATTAGTTCCTCCAATCTCTGACGAAAATATTTGACCAGGAGGTGAACCTGATTCACCATCGTCTACTACTCAAGATTTATATCCAATCACTTTAAATAATTTAATAATGGTTTCTGAACCGATGCCTTTTGATGTTAAAGATCCTAACAATCCTGGATGAGGTGGAAGAATTAGAGTTAATGTAACATTAAATGCTTATTTTGATAAAGATGGAACTTTGGTTCCAAGTTCTGGATTCCAAAGTGTTCCTGTAGTTTTCTGTGGTTTTAAAGGAATATCAGGTCCTACAACTGTTGTTCAAAATTATAATTTAAATACCATTTATGATAATGGTGCTATTGATTTTGATCAAAAGTGATTTAATAATAATATTGTTCGTTATCCTTCTGATTTTGTAAGAAATGTAGGATTTTATAAAAAAATAGTAGATGATTCAAAATTCCCAAAACCTGCTGGTTTTACTGGAACAGATGAAGAATATGTAGCATTAGGGGTACATAATCAAGTAACTAAGTTTAGTGGTGGAGATGATGGCTTTGTTACTCCTAATCAATTTATGATTCAAAATTTACCAAAAGCTCCTGCTACTAAAGAAGAATATGATGCTGATCCGGGTAAATATGATATTTCTATTCCAGGTTTCAGAGTAATGACAATCGAGTACAAAGATATTAAATTTAACAACTTTACTGGTACTTTGTCTATTACTCCTACATTCCATGCTTATTTTGATTCTAATGGTAGTTTAGTTGCTGGTGATTCGGATATTGAAAATAATCAAAAATTAGGTACTATTAATATTACAGGTTTCCCAGTTGTAAATGGTCCTACATTTATTCCTAATGTATTAGGTGCAGTTGACACTTCTTTCCAACCGCAAATGATGCTTAATAATTCTAGTAAGGATGAAACTACTAATCCAGATGGTACAAAAGTACCTACAATAAAGAATGCGATTTATCGTCCTGATATTTTTGGACCTACTGGATTTGATGACAGTATTCCTAAAAATGATCGATTAGAATTAGCTAAAGTCATTTGAAATGATGCTTTAAATTTACCAGGAAAGAATTATAGTGATCCTCCACTAGGAGTTGATGATCCTTCTTCGATAATTCAAACTAATATGAAAGAATGTATTGCAGGTATTAAAATTATTCCTGATTCTGTTGATAACATTCAAGGAACAATTAAATTTGCAGTAAGATTAAAAAAATATTTTAATAGTTCTGGTGAACTTATTGAAGAAGAATTACCTAGTTCTACTACTGAAAATACAGCCAATATTTGATTAGTTGATCCTAAAGATCCAAATAGTGATCCTATTGATTTCGAAACTGATGCAGATGAACTTTGAGAAAAATATCATATTAGACTTGTACAAGTTCTGGGGTATGCTTCTTCACCAGGTCCTACTAATATTCTTGAAAAGACTGTTAATGTTAGTCAATCTAATTATCAACCTAGTGAATTTTTAAATGTTGATGCTAATTCTAATTATTCAATATTAAGATCATTAATTATTTCTAATTTAACTAATTTACCACCTGATTTTAATCCTAGTGATGTAGTTATTTTAGCAAATCAAAAGGATTCAAACAAGAATATTATTGCTAATAATCCTGATGGTACTATTACAGTTAAGCTTAAATTAAAATCATATTATAATCGAGAATCTATATTGATTACTGATCCTTCTGAAGCTGAACAAGAAGTGCTTGATCCTACTACTGCTGAAGGAGTGATTCCAGAACAATTAACATTTACCATTACTGGTTTTATGAAAGTTGATGCTAGTGGTTCTACTAAAATCAACATTAACAATGAAGAATTATGAGATATCACTAGTAAAGCTTGACCTGAAGATATTTTTACTCCTGGTAAAGGTGATTTACATAAAGATGATATAGATACAGAAAAACGAATTAATGTATTAGATTTAAGACTTAAGGATGGAGATCCAACTGCTACTCCTCCTACTGATAAATCATCACCTGTAGCTGATTGATTAAATAGTAATGGTTATAATACTGTTGCTGATATTATTAATAAACCACTATATGAAGTTGAACAAAATAAATCTTTATTAAAAGAAATTTTATTAACTAAGAAGAAAGTTGATACTTCACTTAGTGTTATTCAAAGAATTAACAAAGATATAACAGATAAGAGAATTAAAATCAAAATAAAATGAACAGATTTAACTAAAGAGTTGGATAAAGTAATTAAAAGTTCTGCAACTGATGACAAAAAAGATGAAATTATAGCTAATATTATTAAACAAAATATTATTATTCCTTCTATCACAAATGATGAACTTAATACATTAAAAGTAACATATATTGATAATAAAAATCCTTCTTCTAATGTTTCATTTAAATTAGAAGCTAATTCTCAAACGAGTGAAAAAATAACATTAAATAATAGTACTTTAGTTGGTACTAATACAGGTGATTATTTATTTATTCAAAATTTACCACCAAATGTAAAGGATTACAATATTAAAATCACTGATGCTAGAGCTAACTATAAAGAAGGTTCAATAACTGTTAAAGTTCAATTCTTACAATATTTTATGAAAGTTAAAGAGTCAGATACTCCTGGTAGTAAACCTACAGAAGTAATTAAATATTTCCCTAATTCAAGTAGTCCTGATGATGATATATTTGAAGCTAATTTCATAATCAAAGGTTTCCAACCTATTAATGCTCCTACTAATATTTTTGGAACAGATAGTTTTATTGGTGTTGGTGATAAAGGAATAATCACTCTTCCTCCACCTCCAACTACAACTACTAAAGCAGATCCAACTACCCCTACAACTCTTGATGCTGGTTCATTATCAATGGACATTATTAAGAAAATTTTACGTGGAAGAGTTTATGCTAACAAAACTGAAGATGAAGATGTTACTGCAAAAATCCAAACTATTAATGATTTAAATAGTGATGATATTCAACCAAACGTTTTAGATGATGTGGAAATGCGAATGTTTGTATATGCTGCTTTAGCTGAATCAGGTGGTTCTCCACATTCACTATCTAAAAATGACCAATCATCGATTGTGTACCAAGATGGTGAAGCTGGTAATGAGTACTATGTTCTTAAAGATGTTGATGCTTTAAAAAACTTTATTACTTGAAAAATTAATCCAAGTGCTAACTTACTAGCTGGAACATTAACTTTATCACCTTTAATTAATCTTTGATTTAGTGAAGATACTGATGGATCATTAAAATTACAAAATAGATATATGCCTTTTGGAGTAGGCAAGGATGGTATCCCTACTATAGTAGGTGATGTGGCTAGCGCACCTACTAATACTAGTATTGTATTAACTGGTTTTGCTCACCCAAAAACAGCAGAATTAACTTTTGCTAATGCGGTAAAACCTGATGCTGGTACAACACCTGCAGAAAATCCAAAAATTCCTGTTTATGATGGAACTGTAAGAATTACTTTATCAGGTAATACTAATGTAACTGCAAAACAATTTGTTAATCAAGAAGATTGATTCTCTACTATAAACAAAGGTATTACTGTTAGTGATACAGGTATTGTATGAGTGAAAAATAAAGATGGTGATATTGTTAAACCAAGTGGTGATAGTTCTGATAGTAAATTCTATTCTTTAGCAAATTTATGTGGAACTGATAGTCCAAATGGTGAAGGTATTAAATATACTATTAATCAATTTAACGGAACAATTGAAATCCAAACTCAAACAATGAGATACTTCGATGCTTATAATCTTTTAAGAGAAGGACCAATTACCATTGTTATTGCTGGTTTCTTGTCAGCTGGAAATGCTTACCAAACTACTTATATCATTATTATTACTACTATTATTGCGTTGATTGTTATCTTAGCAATTGTGCTTGCAAGAATGTTATGAGTAAAATATAGCAAGAGTAGAGATGAATACAATCAAAGATAAAAACTAATATAGATAGAGGTGAATATGACTAAAGTAAAAATGATGAAGAAAAAATACATTGGTTGAAGTGCAGCAGTAGCATGCTGTACTATCGCTTCCATTTGCTTAGGGATGGCTAATCATTTACAAAGTCAATCTTCATCTAATAATTTAGCTTCTACTAAAGTTGCTGAAAAGAGTACTTTATCAACTACTAACTATGCTCCTGTTTGTGCTTCTCAAAATATCTTACCTTCTATTAGTAATTATGGTTACTTTGGTATTCAAGATGAAACAGCAGGTGCAAAAGTTACTTTCACTACCTTTGATGGTGTGTTAAGATGGATTTTTAATCCTGCATCTATTCCTTTAACTGACATTCCTACTCCTACTCCACCTCCTACTAGTAAAGCTGCAGGAACTGTTGTTTCCACTATTGTCAATTTATCAGAAATGAAGATTGTTGATGTGAAACCATTATTAGACCAAGAAAATGCTGAAGTGTTAGTGTTAGGGGTTTTCCCTGAAGGTACTCATAATTATAAAAAACACGCAATTTTTAGATTAACTAGTGATGGTCGTTATATTGACAAATCATTCATCTTATTTAATATGCCAACTTTTGGAATTACTGAAGAAGCAACTGGTTCTGGAGATGGATTAGTGGTTGCTGATGTTACTAAAGATATCATTAATAATGAAAGTGGAAAAATCTATTCACCATACAACTTAAAGATTATTAATACTGCTAAAAATTCTTGTTTAGTGCAAATCTCAGCCAATCCACTTATTATTAAAACAGCAACTAATGATGACCGAATGGATGTTAATAAGTATTTCTCATATAAAGTTAATGACCCTAAGAATAAAGATGTTCATGATAAAACAAAATATTGAGCTGATGAAGATGCTTTTGCTGGACAAACAGATAAAACTGATCGTGCTCCGATTGTTTTATTAAAATACAATAAGATTAATGAAAATGAAAAATCATTTGAAATAGATCCGAGAACTAATAAGCCAATTAATTATACTCCTGCTAGTAAATTTAATACTACTGATAAATCTCCGTATACAGGAACAAAAAAAGGATATGGAGACCAATTTGCTTCTGATATTGTTTTTTATGGTCTTCCTAGTTCTAATGATGTGGGATTTTATGCTGCATTAATGAGACCAACTGCACCTGCTAAAGAAGGGGGTGCAGTTATTGAAAAGAAATTGTCAATTTATCGGAATGAAGTGAGAAATCAAGGATTTTTTGAACCTTATGGTAAGATAGGTAATTCTGAAATTGTTACTCAGACTAATTCTAATAGTAATCTTTTCTATGGAATTAACTCTAAAGGTAGTGCTCCTAATTATTATTCTGGTTATACTTATTCTTTTAAACAATTTGAATCACTTGATCCTAGTCGTATCACAGCGAAAATGATTATTCCAGGTGCTTCTTCTAAAGATGATAGTTGTAAATATACCTTTAATGTTACTGCACTTAATGAAAATTCCACTATTTCTGGAATTTTAGGTTGAAGATTTGATAATTGATTAGTAAATAGCAATAATAATATTAAGGCTGCTTGTATTGAACCTCTTTATGGTTCGTTTTTTGTGATTCAAGAAACTTCAGGAAGCTATCAAGTTCAATTTTTACAAACTAGTGCTTTAAGTAATGCACAACCTAATCCTCAAGGAGTTATTGATACCGCATTTGTTAAAAAAACCTTTAAGATTAATACCTCTAGTTTTGGGAATGATATTCAAACACAAATGTTGTTAGATGGAACAATCTTCCCAGTTTCTCCTTCTAAAAATGTTTTCTTAGGTCAAGATGATGATGCTTTAAACATCTCTTATGATTTCCATTTCCTAAATTTTGGTAATAATGGAACATTTAAAACTGTTGAATTTAATTGAAATAAGAGTACTCCTGATAAAATTGCAGCTAATCTTTCTACTACTGTTTACAATATTACTACTTTCAAAGATTTACAAGAACGTGCTACTGAATTAGGATGAGTACCAAAACGTAAAAGACTAGATGATATAGATGAAAGTATGGTAAGCACTATTGGTAACTTTAAAAATGCTGCAGGAATGACACCACCACCATTGTTCTATTATACTTATACTGCTAAAGATCACATTTACTTCGAAGATGATGCATATTTATCAGTTGATAAATTCACTCGTGTTTATAAAGAAGATGCCTTAGAATTTAACGCTATCTTCTCTTATAAAGTTTATGGTCAAAATCAAAATGCCAATGATGACTATAGAAGTTATACCGCTTCTTGTCGAATTGATAATTTCCAAAAGAGTCCTACTTCTATTACTACTAATGTTTTTGAAGTTCCTAATAAGAAAGATGGTCGCCCTTTAATTGTTACTTCACCACTATCATATCAAGGTCACTTTAATGTTAATCCACCTTCTCCTTATAAAATCGGAGATCAAGTATCATTTAAAGGGGTAGAAGGAACAATTGGTGCATTTAATTTAGCTGCTACTGATACCTATGTATGAAAATTTATCAAAACCCCTCCTACTAATCTAACCGATATTTTTGATAGCAATGGGAACTTTAAAAAATCTGATGCAGCATCATTAACAAAACTAAAAGAAATTTTCCAACCAGTGGTTGTTAATCAAAACGGTAGAGCAACTATCCAAACTCCTTATGCAAATAATTATGTGAGTCCTGAAAGATTTAAAGGAGTAATCAATCCACATTCTACTTATGCAGTGAATGATATTGTTAGGGATGATAAAAACTCTAACACCCTTTATATTTTTACCAAAGCTTATAATGGTAGTGGTCAATGAAATAGTTGTGCTGAACAATTTAATGGAACTGATTTAAGTATTTTATTACCAAATGATTTATCATCTAACCAAATCGCAATGATTATTGCAGAAAAAATGGTTGGTGGTAATAAACCTGATGGTTTCAACAATAATAATATTAGCTTTGCTGGTCCTGTCCATTCTTCTAACCTATCAGTGGATGGAAAAAGATCTCAAATTACTGCTAACTTTACAATATCTAACTACTATGATAATCGTGGTGAATTAGTGAGTACTCCTTCAGAAAGTCATCCTGCAACCATTAATTTTTCTAATTATACTATTCCTACCCTATTTGAAACTAAGTATAATGTGTCTCAATTTAATGGTATCTTAAATGAAAATATGTATGCTTACCAAGTGGATACTAATTTTATTAACAAAAATCCAGGCTTTGTGGAACAAATTCTAGAAATTAATCGAATCTTACACCCTGAAGTAGCTGGTGCTAATGACAATCCATATACCGTGGCTAATTTCTCTGTTAAAGATGCTACACCTAATAACCGGGAAGGGTTAGTTGATTTAAACGTTCAATTAAACCATTGATATGATGATTCTGGAAGTCCGGTTTATGACCGTCCACAATCATTGATTCTAACAATTTCTGGTTTTAAACAAGCTGAAGAAACTGCCATTAATTTAAGAGATTCCAACGCCGCTCAACCTTACCAAATTACCTTAGATCCTAATGATGCAAATGTTCCGGGATTAAATGGTGCTTTACCTTCAGAAAGTACTGTGGGAGATTTTGCCACTGATGATAATATTAAAAACTTTATTCTTAATTATCAAAAAACAGTCATTATTCCTGAAAACGGAAGACCAACTGGTTTTAATGCTACTGATATTGCAATTCTTAAAAAGAATGTAAATTCTGATGATGGAACTTTAATGGTTACCCTTAGATTTAATAAATACTTCCAAGAAGTTAATGGAACATTATTCTATTATGATAACCCACCAGCATCTAACCAACCAGGGGTTGATGTGTATTATTTAAAGATCTCAGGATTTAGAAAAGTCCCTGATGTAACTTTAGATACTTTTGTTTATGATGGTACAATTGATATTAACTCTTCTTTAAAAGTATCTAGTGAATGACCATCACAATTATCTTTTAATTCGATTAGCTTACCACCAATTCCAAGTATTTTCTATACTGATAACCAATTTCCAGAAAATATCACTACCCGTAATCCAGCGACCGATCAAGATGGCATAACTAATCACTTAGCAGGTGAACCAGCTAATATTATTACCAAAGCTCTTTTCAGTTTCTTAACTACTCCTAATATTGATGGCAAAGATAATGGCCAATTCTTATCAGGTTTTGGAATTGATGAAATTGGCAATATTACTGATGTGTTCTATAATAATTTCACTGGTAAGATTGTTTTCCGTGCTAATTTAAAAAAGTTTATCCAATTATCAGAAGATGGTACAACTACCAAGGTTGATAATTCTTCTAATACTAACTGAAGAACTGATGTATCTTGTCGTTATAGTTTTGCTTTAAGTGGTTTTGAACATACTAAACCTGTGGAATTTGTGAGTGATACTAATGCTCAAGGAAGTCCATTCCTTAGTACGCAAACACCAAATAAAGATACCCCAACTATTTTCAATAATTTCTCGGCTAAAGTCAATGTTCCAAATAAGAACCTTTTTGATATTGAATATGCTGACATTGTTAATCAATTAAAGTGAGATGGTACACTAGGATACTATAAAACTGTGGAAAATGGTAAACAAAAATTAGTGTATGCAAAAATGAGTGATCTTGTGAAAAATAATACTGATGGTATTTTTGCACCTGCTCCTTATTTATCAAAGAATTTAGCCAAAGAAACCTTAGAGTTAAATTATGTTTTTGCTCAAGATGTTTATATCTTCTCAATGCAAGGATATAGTAGCAATAGTGTTTATATTAATAGCAACGTTGGTCAAGAAACTAAAATATTATCTGGTAGTAAGATTATTATTAGTATTTATAATGTGAAAAAGTTCAATATGTGAGAAATCGTTTTCTGAGTAGCGATTGGAGTGATTATCTTCTTATTATTAACTTTAATCATTATGTTAATTGTGAGAAAGAAACACCGTAAGAACATTTATTAATTTTAAATAAAATAAATAGTATCTATCAAAAACCAGACTCATTATCAAAGTCTGGTTTTTATTATTTTGCTTTCTTGCTCACTGCTTTATTAAGCATCCGGGTAACTTTTTTTTGCGTTTTTGAAGGTGTTAATAACCATTGATGGATTTCCTCATTAGTATATTGATGCGTATCAGGTTCATTACTAAATATAAAACCCTTATCCTTGGTATACTTAGGAATAATGTGCATATGAAAGTGCATCACTTCTTGTCCGGCAATCTTCCCTTGATTAGATAAATAATTAAAACCTCATGGATCAAGTTTTTTAGTATCTTCAATTTGGTTACTCACTTGTTTAACTAACTTAATGACATCAATTAAAGCAACTTCACTACATAGACCTAAATCAGGGTAGTGTTCTTTCGGAATAACTAACACATGTCCATCACTTACTGGAAAAGCATCTAAAAAAGCAATGGCATGGGTATTTTCTGCCACGATTTTAGCTGGAATTTCTTTATTAACAATTTTACAAAAAATACAATCCTTCATATTTCCCTCACTATAAGAAATAGACAATACAAAAAACAATTGCTAATGCTGCAATAATGCCAATCACAATTGCCATAACAATAAAAATGACACTTCTTAAGTTAAAAGGCATTTTAACTTCTTTGTCAGTGTCTTCTTGTAAGGTGATAATTTTGTCTAAAAGTTCTTTGTTATTATTTTGCATACAAAATTATTTAGCAATAACTTGTCTATTTTTGTAGTAACCACATTCACTACATACACGGTGTGGTTTAATACTATTTCCGCAATTACGACAAGTTGTAGTAGTTTGGATATCTAAATGGTCATGAGCTCTTCTCATTCCTTTTCTAGATTTTGAAACACGTCTTTGTTGTACAGCCATGATATTCTCCTTATTTTTTAAACATACAATATATTATATAATATATTAATAAGTAATTTTGATTATTTTTTTGTAGTAAAATAAATAATGAATAATAAAAACTATGGATAATTTAAAATTAACGAAAAGACAAGAAAAAATTTTACAGATTATTATTGAAGAATATAACAACTTAGCTTCACCCATTGGAAGTAACTTTATTATTGAAAAATATTTCCCTTCATTATCTTCTGCTACCATTCGAAATGATATGGTAGTGCTAGAAAAAAATAGTCTTATTGCGAAACATTATGCTTCTAGTGGTAGAATCCCCACTGTTGAAGGATACAAATATTACAACGATAATTTAAACATTAATTTAATTACTGATTATTTAAGAAACCGTTTGCATGATGTCTTATCAACACGTAATCTATCTATTAATGAAGTAATTGATAAAGCCGTAGAAATTATTAATGAAAATATTGATTTACCATCAGTGATTTCCACTTCTACTGAAAATGATTTATTAAAGAAAATTGATTTAGTCCAAATTTCTAGTCAGTTTGCTTTAGTGGTCATTATTACTTCTACGGGAGAAATTATTAAACGAGAAATTACCGTAGATGAACATGTTAATGTAGAAGATGTTTCAATTTGTATCAACATCTTTAATGACCGTTTAGTAGATACACCAATGAATCAAATTAAGGATAAGCTAAGAATTTTAGAAGATGTTATCCGGATGAAAGTCAAAAATAAAGAATTTGCCTTTAACCAATTAGTAACCCAATTGTTTGATAATATTAAGTGACAAAAACATGTGGTTAAAGGTTCTAATAATTTATTATCTCAACCGGAATTTGCTAATATTAAAAAGTTAAAAAAGATGTTAGCTTTATTAGAAGATGTTTCTATTTGACAACAAATGGCATTAAAGAAAAAAGTTGATCATTCCAATGTCATTACTTTTAGTGAAGATACCGGCGTAGAAGGGGTATCCATTGCTACCACTAATATTACTGTCAATGATGTAGACCATTCTGTCTCATTAGTTGGACCAAATCGGGTAATGTATGCTAAGGCCAATGCTCTTTTAAAGTTTTTAAAAGAAGAAACTGAAAATACCTTAAATCAAAAAAATAAAAAGGTTAATAAATAATGACAGTCAATAAAATAGTTAATCGTTTTGCCAACTATTTATCTCCATCCTTATCCATTACAGGTTTGACATGTAATGAAATGATGTCATATATTAATGAACAAGCTACTTTAAATGATGATTTAAGAACCATTCTTGTTACTTTTATTGAAGCTCTTCATTTAAGAAGTGAAATTCCTGAATTCAAATATTTTTTTCATCCAGCTTACAATGTATCACAACATGATAAAAGTGTATCAATGTATTGCGAATACTTAGATATTTGTCATGATTTACATGAACTATTAAAAGCTTATCAGCCTTTAGAATATGGAGCATATATTCATATGGCAACAAAGTTATTAAATAAGGTAAAGTATGCCAATCATTAATCAAATTGAAAATGACCAAGATGTCAAAAAACTGGATACCAAAGAATTACAACAATTAGCCAAAGAAGTGCGAGAACTAATTTTAACCACTGCTAAAACTACTCCATTGCATTTATCAAGTAATTTAGGTATCGTTGAACTAACCATTGGGATAATGAAAAATTTTGATTTATCAAAAGATAAGATTCTCTATGATACTGGTCATCAAACTTATGTGCATAAAATTTTAACCGGGAGAAGAGATAAATTTCCTACCATTCGTCAAGAAGGTGGGTTATATGGATTTATGAATATGGAAGAAAGTCCTTATGACCATTATTCACCCGGTCATTCAGGAAATGTTTTATCAGTAGCCTCAGGGATGTATCAAGCATTAAGAGCAACGAATAAAGATCCACATAAATTAAAATATTATAATGACCATCAAATTGTTACTGTGATTGGGGATGCAGCGTTTGCTAATGGATTAACCTTTGAAGCACTTAATGACATTGCTTTTCACCAAGATCCTTTAATCATTATATTAAATGATAATGAGATGTCGATTTCCAAAGCAGTGGGGGCTTTATCAACACATTTATCTACCATTAAAAATTCTTCGTGTTTTCACTTTTTTGAAAAAAGTATCCGTAAACTTTTAGATTTTAATTCTTGCTATTATGCTATCTTTAATACTTATAATTGATTTGAAAATCATCTTTTCCGCAAGAACTTATTTCAAAACCTAGGCTTTAATTACATTGGTCCAGTGGATGGTCATAACTTAAAAAAAATTAACAAGGCTTTAGCCAAAGCTAAATGGTTAGCTCATCAAGGTCCAGTAATTGTCCACGTGAAGACCAAAAAAGGGTATGGGGATGAAAATGCTGAAAAAGATAATCAAGGATATTACCATTCCTATAGCTGTAAGAATTTAAATGATGATCATAGCTTTGGGATGAGTGCTACTGATAAAGTTTACACTTTAATGGAAGCTGATGAAAGAGTGGTAGTGATTAACCCTGCAATGACCAGAAGTAGTAATTGTGAAAAGCTGATGAATGCCTTTCCATTACGTTATTTAGATGTGGGGATTGCTGAAGAACATGCTTTATCCAAAGCTTCAGGAATGGCTTTAGTTGGATGTAAACCAATTGTGTATTATTATGCTTCTTTTCTGCAAAGAGCATATGACCAATTATTACATGATTGTGACCGTTTACAATTATCGCTTACCTTACTAATTGACCGTGCTGATACTTCAGGTGGTGATGGGCCAACCCATCATGGTGTTTATGATGTTGGTTTTTTAAAAACCTTAGAACATGTTTGTATTACTAGTCCGCGGACTCTCTCACAATTACATCAATTAATTGATTACTCACAAAAGAGTACAGGACAAATCTTTGCTATTCGTTATCCAAAATGATACTTTAATGATAAGCATTATGATGAACAATGTGAAATTCAACCTCATGCTTGAGAATGGTTTGACCATTATCATTCTTCTACCTTAATTGTTAGTTATGGACCTTATGTGAATAAAATTATTGCCGAAGTTGGTGAAGTTCATCAGGTTGATGTAGTCAATGCTATTTATATTAATCAATATGATGAAAAAGAATTAGCCAAAGTTTTTAAGCATTACCAAAAAGTGATTGTTTATGAAAGAATTAAAACTAACAATGGATTAGTGATGGATTTTTATGAATACGCTGCCAAGCATCATTGTCCAACTGAAATTATCGCAATGAATTATTATCAAAAACCTTTAGGACATGGTTCAACTGCTTCTTTAGATGCATTAGCTGCAATGGATATTAAGGCCATCATTAAAAAGCTTTAAGTAGATAATAATAAAAGTCCTGTGATCAGCAGGACTTTTATTAGGAGGATTTAGTAGTTTAATCAATAGTGCTACTGGAAAATATATAACAATAGTTGAAACGAAAGGAGATATAAGATAGAAAGAGAACTACACTTAAGCTCTATTTCATAAACTACAATTTAATCATAAAGTAAAAAATATTTTTTTGCAAGC
>JAHHTI010000118.1 GCA_020024735.1 Mycoplasmataceae bacterium
ATAATAAAAAAAACTAGCCATAAGCTAGTTTTCTTGAAATGGCGCGCCTGGAGGGATTCGAACCCCCGACAACACGCTTAGAAGGCGTGTGCTCTATCCTACTGAGCTACAGGCGCATACCAATATAATTATATCTTAAAGTGCGATGAGATGATAAGATTATTTTGAATTGTTTTTTATAATGAAGATTTTCTTCAAGTTATCCACCTCCTTTGTAAGGGATTATTTTTCTAAAAAACTTAAGTTAAATATGTAATTTAAAACTACTAATAGCAAGCTTTAGTTGCAAATATATTAATTCTTATCATTACCTGGATAGATAAAATCTTCTGTAATTAAAAAACTTAAATAATATGGAATAGTTAAGATACCATTAGCAAATCCAATATTGTTTGCAGAAAGTTTAATGGCTTTAACATAATCATTTTTAATCATTGCATTGATTGACTTAGATTTTCCTCGTTTAGATTTAACTTCCATCAATAGAGTTTGTTTCATTGTAGAGACAACAAAATCAATTTCAAATCGACTATCTCCAAAATAATATAAAGCCATTCCATTCTTTACTAATTGATCAGCGATAAGGTTTTCATAAATGTATCCTTTATATTCACCCATTCTGGAATCACTAAGAGATGCCACAACAGAATTAGGTAGTGTTGACATCAATAACCCAATGTCATTCATATAGATTTTAAATTGATTTGGTTTTTTATAAAATAGGAGTGGTTCTTTAAAGTCTTTCACATTATAGCAAATGTTTATGATACCAGCATCTTCTAATCATTGTATGGTATCAACATAGTTTCTAAATTTAGCATCATGAGATACTTCGGCAAATTTAAATTTATTGTAATCTTTACCTTCTTTTTCTTCTCTAGCAATTTGTTGGGGAATACTATTGTAAATTCTATTTAATTTAGCATAATCACTATTATTAGTGATGGTTTCTTCCTTAGCATTTAAATGTTTTCCAAAATCATTTCGATATGTTTCCATAATCGATTGTTGGATTATTCTCACTTCATGGATATTGTGAGTTGCTAAATATGTCTTAATTGCTTTAGGCATTCCACCAATCAATAAAAACTTTTTATATTCTTCGAGAAACTTTTCATGAGCAGGTTGATCAATAGAAATTAATTGGTTTAATTTATCTACTAGGTATTGAATCTTATCCTTACCTACTCCTATTGCTCATAGATACTCTTCAAAATCCATCGCATACATTTGTAAATGCGTTTCAAATCCAACAGGTATGCTAGCAGTTTTATTTCTATTGTATCCTAAGACTCCTAATAGAGAACCAGTAGCAATAATATCATATCTGCCATCTTCACAGAAGGCTTTGATAGAAGACCTAGCTCTTGCACATTCTTGAACTTCATCAAAAATAATCACTGTCTTATAAGGATAAAATTTTAACTCCTCATTTTTTATATTTAATTGTTGAGTAATATAATCAACATCTAAATCCTTTTCAAAACAAGAGTTATACTTTTGTTCATTCATAAAATTAATATAAACAATATGTTCATATTCCTGTTGGGCAAAATATTTAGCGATGGTAGTTTTCCCTACTTGTCTAGCTCCTTTAATGACTAAGGCTGTTTTATTACCTTTGACATTTAGTTTTTTTCAAGCTAAAAGTTTTTTATAGATTTTTCGTTCAAAATTTATGTTCATAAAATAGAAATTACACCTTTTTGCAAGTTTCACTTAAATTTTACACCTTTTT
>JAHHTI010000119.1 GCA_020024735.1 Mycoplasmataceae bacterium
ATAGAGAAAATGATAAAGGGGAAGATTTCTCAATTATGGGAATTGATATCGATAAGAAAAACCCTTTAGTAGTATTACAAAGTAATAATGGAGATGATATCTCTCAATTATTGAAATGTGAAGAACCTAAACCTGTTATGGATGAAGAAACCAATACTCCTCTAATACCTATTATTGTGAATAATGGAGCAGCTTATAAATATGGTTTTTATGCAGGCCAAGTTTTAGATATGCGAGTATTAAATAATACCCTTAATACATCTTATAATCTATTAAAACAATTTGTTCCAATGACTACTAATCCTATTAATAGTGATTACAAGGTAGTAATTAAAGCTATTTGTAGTGATTCAATTGGTGAAAAACTTTATATGGATCAAAAGATTGCTAATAGAATTACTGGTTTAGACCAAATGTCAGTAGTGGCTGATATTAATGCTAATACTCATGAAGTTAAGAAAAAAGACCCTCTCTTCATACCTTTTAATGCAGTTTTATCTGCAACTGATAAATTAACTGTTGGTACTTCTCTAATTCCTTTTTATTCTAAAACAGGAATTTGAAATTTCCAAATGGACATTAATAAGGTAAAAAATATCGATCCAATTGTAATGACAAAATTAATGGTAGGTAAAGATCCACTATTATTAGAATCACTAGCCACTACTTTAGGAATTGATGTTAATGCTCCTGATTTATTAGTTCTTGTGCAAAATAAAATTATTGAGCAATGAAAGACTAATCCGCAATTCTATGTTGAAGCCATCAAAAGAGCACAAGGTAACGAATCAATGGCTCTAGCCTTGCAATCTTCTATTCCTTCTAGTTTCATTTATCAAGTATTTGATATCACTACTAATTTAGTTACTGTTTTAGTTTATATTTTAATTACTATTTTAATTCCTTTATTAGTAATCGTTATCCTAATTGTTTCCTTTAGCATGGTTGAAGATTTATTTGAAAGAGTAGCACTAATGAAAGTGATTGGAATGAATAGTAAAGAAATCTCGAAGATTCTTTTAATGATGTATATTCCTGTCATTATTATTTTCTTACTTTTAGGTTTAGGATTAGTTTTTGGATTAACCCAAGGATTGCAAGCAATCGTCTATACAGTCACCTCGGTATTTATTAGTAAGGAAATATCTGCAGCAATCTTTATTGGTGGTTTCTTTGTGATTTTATCTATCTTTGTTTTATCAATTCTATTCATTTGTATGAAGCTAGCTAAAAAAGATATTAGTAATGTGGTGAAGTTTTAGTTAATTTTATAAGTTCTCTAATAATAGAGGTAAATGCCTTTAATAGATACCGAACCACTAATGGCAATATTGTTACAAAAGATTTACAATAACTGTGGAAGATCATCGAAGTGCATCAACACTCTATTGTCTTTTTAACTATTGTTTTCCAGCAACCTTTAACTTATTGTCATTTATTCAACCTTCTTTTGCATAACATCAAAGATGTTATTCTTCAAGCTTTTTATCATTGAAGCAAAAAAATAAAAATTTTTTAGTGATTTTGCAAAAAAACAGCACTTACATATATGGAGAGATAATTGAAAGTTTCTCTTCGAAAACAAATATTAAAGAAAGGAGGCCTTAATGGCTAAGAAAAATTCAAGTAAATCTAATGCTAATATTAAAAAGAAAAATACTAGTAATAAAAGTAAAAATAAAATTAATAGTCAGACTGAAAATTTTAAAGTACAATATAAAAAACGTTCAATC
>JAHHTI010000120.1 GCA_020024735.1 Mycoplasmataceae bacterium
AAAAAAGTAAATGGTATTTCAATTGATAAGAAACACGTTGTTCTTGATGCTAAAGAACTTGAAAAATACGATTACGACAAGAGAAGAAGACAATGACGTGTAAATGCTGGTTATAGTGAAAAAGACTTAGTATGTTGTAGATGTAAAGGTAATAAGCATACTAGTGTTATTACTAGTGATAACAAACACATTTGTTACAACTGTTTCATTAAGAAACCAACAGGTAATCAAGTAATGGTTACTCCAAGAGCAAAAACTAAAGCTAGTAAGAAATAATTCCAACACAACTTCAAAACATAAAAACACTTCCTTTAATAGGGGTGTTTTTATATAATATAAAGGGTAACAAGAATGAACAAACATTTTTCTATTGCAATTGATGGTCCAGCTGGTTCTGGAAAATCAACTATTTCCAAAATTATTGCTGAAAAGCTTAATTTTAAATATATTAATTCCGGGTTCTTTTATCGTGCTATTGCTTATTGTATGTCATTACGAGGATTTGACTTTGAACATGTCTATGATTGAAATGAACAAGTTTTAGATCAATTAGCATTAAAGTGAAAAGATAATCATATTTTGTTACAAGATAAAATCATTGATGAAGAATTAAAATCTCCTCGTTTATCTTCTTTAGCTTCCAAAATTGCGGTTGTCCCAGAAGTGAGAAATTATGTCAATGAAAATATTCTACATATTTCCCAAAAAAACGATATTATTGTGGATGGCCGTGATATTGGTACAGTAGTTTTACCGAATGCTACCATTAAAATCTTTTTAGATGCTGATATTGAAACAAGAGCACAACGTCGTTTTGATGAAATTGTGGCGGCTGGAGGAACTCCGGGAGAAATGCAAAGTTTAATTAATGCTATTATTGAACGTGATAACCGTGACTATACCAGAGCAGTTGCTCCTTTAAAAAAGGCGGCTGATGCGATTGTCATTGATTCTAGTCACCTTAATATTGATGAAGCTACTAATATGATTTTAAATGCCTTTTATGCCATTGCATCAGGAGAAAAATATGAAGACAAATAAACCTACTACCACCAAGTTTGCTGTTACTTTAAATAATACTTTAGCACCAACAATGGATTGAATCGTATATGATGATGATCCACGTATTCGTGTTAAATGTCAAACAGTAGAAAATTTAGATAGCAAGGATAACGAATATCTTAATAAAATGATTAGTTACATTGATACTTGTTATCGTGGTGAATCCCACAAACATAAGATTAAAGATGGGATTGCCATTGCTGCTCCTCAAGTAGGATGAGATAAAAGAGTTATCTACTTAAATTTTAATGATGAAACTAATACTCATCATAATTACTTATTAGTTAATCCTGAAATTGTTGCCACAAGTGAAGCTAAATCTTTTATTCATAATGGTGAAGGATGTTTATCGGTTAAAAAGGACGTAATATGTAATATTCCCCGTAATTATAAAATTATTGTCGAAGCTTATGATTTATTAACCCAACAAAATGTCTCAATTACCGCGACTGAACTATTATCCATCTGTCTACAACACGAAATTGACCATTTGGATGGGATTTTATATACTGACCACATTGACCCTAAAAAACCACGCTACTTTAGTGCTGACTGATTTAAAGTGAACTAATGAAACCTTTAGCATATTATGAAATTAATCATTCCCAATTTTACGGTTACATTTTTACCATTAAAAATGTAGA
>JAHHTI010000121.1 GCA_020024735.1 Mycoplasmataceae bacterium
GAATAGAACAATTAATAATACATAATAAGTTAAATTAACAGCTATTGGAATAGTTTCATTAATAATAAAAAAGCTATATATTGAATTCAATAAAATTATGATTTGAAAAATACTAATTAATAACAATGATAAAATACTTAAACTTAATATTTTTTTATTCACTATTTTACCTCTACTAATTCTTTAATCATTTCATCAATTTCTTTTTCTGTTTTAGCTATTTCTTTATCTAATTCAGCGAGCTCTTTATTTACAGCTTCAATGTCAATTTCTTCCTCTTCTTCAAAAGTATCAATGTATCTAGTGATATTTAAATTTCAATCATTTGATTCAATTTCAGATAATGGGACAATTCTTGAAAATTTATTAATTTCTTTTTTGTTATTAACAACATCAATAATTTTATTTATATTTTCATCTGACATTTGGTTTTTAGCTTTAGCTTTAATAAATTCATTAGATGCTTCTACAAATAATATTCCTTCTTCAGATGGAGTTTTTTCAAAAATCAAAATACATGTTGGAATACTTGCATTAAAGAACATATTTGGTGGTAACCCTATAACAGCTCTTAAATATTTCTTATAACCTACTAAGTATTTTCTTATTTCATATTCAGCATTGCCTCTAAATAATACACCATGTGGAACAATAACACCACATCTTCCACCTTCTTTTAACATATAAATCATATGTTGGATAAATGCAAAGTCAGCAGTTGATTTAGGAGCAGTTTTAGGATATTCATTAAATCTAGGATCATTCTTTAATTCATCTGGAGTTCATGCTACTGAGAAAGGTGGATTGGCAACAATAATATCAACTTTACCAGCTAAATTTTCAAATTTATTATTAGTTAATGTATTGCCACATCTTATATCGAAATCCTTGTATTTTAGACCATGAAGAAACATATTCATTCTCACCATGTTATAAGTTGAAGTAATCTTTTCTTGACCAATCAATTTTCCAAATTTACTTACTTCGTTTTTTGCTTTTATTAATAATGAACCAGAACCACAAGTAGGGTCATATAAATATGTAGGTTTATCTACATTATGACAAGTAAGTTTAGCTAACAATGTAGATACAAAAGAAGGTGTATAGAATTCTCCTGCCTTAGATCCAGATTCTGAAGCAAACATACCTATTAGTTGTTCATAAATGTTACCTAAAATATCTGTATTCAGTAGAGCTTCTCCTCTTAATTTATCATGGTCTAAATCTTTTAGCATCGTTAAAAGAGTTCTGCACTTTTCTTCTGTGGTTGAGCCTAAAACATTTGAATCAAGTGCAATATCACTAAATAAACCTTTAAAATCATCTGTACTATCTTGTCCAATAGCTGAATCTTCAATATCTTTAAATGCTTTAGATAATCTTTCAACAATCTTTGTTGGTGAATAATCACAATCTTCTACCACTGAATTATATGTATCTGAATAAGGAATAAAATATCCTAATCTTTCTATACATTCACTCTTAACTTTTTTAAAATAGTCAGGATTAGTTTCTAAATTTTTGTATTCAATTCTCCCTTTTAATAAATCTTCAACTTGTTTTGTAATTTTTTCAGACAAAAATTTATAAAACATAAAACCGATAAAGTATGGTTGAGATTCTCCTAACTTCATTGTTGAATTAGCACGAATGCTATTACAAATACTATCAATTATATTTTTTACATCACTTGTATTACTC
>JAHHTI010000122.1 GCA_020024735.1 Mycoplasmataceae bacterium
CAAGGTAATACTCATTAAAAATGATATTATATAAACGTTGTTTATATAGTGAAGAGAAAATGAAACACCAAATTAATAAACCAGACATTAAATTATTCTTTAGTAAATTAAATTGAAAGTTATTGCTTATTATTGCATTAACCATCCTTTTACCTTCAATTTACTCTACTGTAAGAATATACTTTGTTGGAACAATTAATGATGGATCAAACTATACCATTGCTTCACAAATCCAATGACTTAACATTGCTTATGAAATCATTACTGAAGCCATTATTGTTCCTATGTTTTTTTGATTAGCTAATTTGAAAATAAAAATCGATGAAAGAAAAGCAATTGATAATGAAATTCGCACTACCTATACTTTACTAACATTAATTGTATTTAGTTTATTCTTTGTTTTTACTATTGTTATTTTTAGTTGCTTAGGTCCAATGGTAAATAGTTTAAACCTATCATCTATTGATAAACCAAAAACATTAGAATATATGAGATATCAAGTATGAGCAATTTTTCTAACTAGTTTAAGTAGTTATTTAATAGTTTCTTTTTCAGTTTTAAAACTACGTGGATATTTATGAATGGGAGTTATTATTAATGCTATATACTTAGTTGCTAATGTTCTTTTGGATTTATTTTTAGTTAGCAATCACTCATTCTCACTAAATCTTCAATACCAAGGATTAGGAATTAGTTCAATAGTTTCAAGTGGATTATTTTTAATTGCTTCCCTAACTTATTTCTTTTTAAAGACTAGTAGAATGTTCACCTGACATTTTGATAAAACTAATTTCTTCACTAAAAAATATATGTTGCAATATTTCAAAGGATTTTTGTTAGCAGGAACTGAAACTTTAGTTAGAAATGTCATCTTCAGTTTAATGATTATTAAAATGTTTGATTTAATTAATGAACAAGGAACTTATTGAGTAGCTAATGGTTATATTTGAGGATGACTACTATTACCTATCAATATTCTTTCTTTATTTATCAAGGAAACTTATGCTAGTGAAATTATATTTGAAGATAAAGTTAAAGATAGAAGATATAAGATGGGATTCTATTATAGCTTAACATTAATATTCATCTTGATATGATTTGCTACAATTCCTACCTATAAATTATTTATTCAAAATGTCCTAAATGTGGCAGATCCTACTGATGTTTATCGCATTGTAATGATTCTTTTAGGTTTCTATGTTTGTTTTGCATTGAGTCAAGTAATTGATGCATATTTTATTGCAGAAGGAAGAATTGGAATATTCCTATTACAAACTTTAATTGTAAACTTCACTGTCTATCCTATCTATTTTATTTGTTATAAAACTGGAGTATGAACACCTTCATTAGAATCTATTTCCATTATGTTTGGTATTGGTTTATTAGTGGACTTAATTGTTGATATTGTTCTATATTTATTGATTGTCAATAATCATTTACCAACCTTAAAAATCAAAAGAGAGAAAACTTATCGGGACTATTTGTAATGAAAGTATTTGTAATTGGAAATATCAATGCAGGAAAGTCATTTTATATCAACAAACTAAAAAATATTTTTAAACATTATCAAGTCATAGCCATTGATGATTTTAGAAAAAAATATGGTGACGGAACAATAAAAAATGAAAAATTAGCTCGTAAGAAATTTGTTGAAAAAATTAACAATACAAATGATTGTATAGTTGAATTTTCTGGT
>JAHHTI010000123.1 GCA_020024735.1 Mycoplasmataceae bacterium
GAAATATAAACCTATTTTATCATAAAAAATTTGCAAAAATCATAGTAGTATGGAATAACTTTTCTATTTAAGCATTCTTTTATACAATCAATTTGAATCCAACGTAATAGCGATGTTTTACCTTTCTTATTATATCCAAAAATGATTGAAGATTTACTAGCCAACACTATTTGCGATAGTGAAATCTGTTCACCTTCTTTCTGAGTAGTTATAATTTCCTGAACACTTTTATTCTTTATGATAGGATTGTTGAATAATTTCATGAAATCGCCAGAGTTTCCTGAAACAAAAAGTTCGTCTGCCAATTGGAGAGTTTGTTCATATCTTTTTCGTAACAATTTTCTAAAATCATTAATCTCTCTTTTTGCCTCAGATACAGGTATAACAAAAGGTTTGGGTTCTAAACTTATAAATGTTCCATCAACCATCCTGAAGCGATATACATAACCTTCAAATGTTTCTTCATCAATATCAATAATTGCATAGCCATACTTAGATTCTTTGTCCCACCTATTCATTGACGCAAAAGCTGAAACGTGAAGTAGGCCTGTTTCTGAATCGTGATTCGTATTCATTGATGCTTTATGATAATGACCTGTAAATAAAATATGACACTTTTCATTAATTTCATCCTCTATATCTTGAGCCACATAATCACGATAATCACTAATATTATGATGTTGGTTACAAAATACTAAATTACAGTCTTTTACTTTTGAGAATGCTTCTTTTACAAGATATACAGGAAATAACAGATTTCCACGATCTTTTACGGAATCAATACACCTCCATGCTGAATTAAATGAAACTACACCTATTTTAATACCATGTAAATCTATTATATCTGAATAATACAATGAATTAGAGTAATCTTCATTTAGTAATTGAGATAAAAACAAGTTATAATTTTTAAAATTCTCTAAACTACATTCACGTTGTTTTTTATCCTGACAAAATTTATCTAAATCTTTAATAGATGATATACCATTAAGATGATCTGTAACCATTGACATTTCTTGATATCTTTTTAAATCATGGTTACCTGGTGCAATAAATATTCTTTTATTGGTAATATTAAGTTGTCTTAAAAGTGGTACAAACAGTACATCATATGCCTCCTTTAATATTTCTACATTAGAAGCTTCATGCACAAGATCTCCAGAAAAGACAATAAGATCTATTTTCGAACCATTATTCGAACCATTAATACTTAAACACATTTTTTCTACTACATCTTTGTAGTCTTCAGGATTATTGTCTTTATAATGAAAGTCAGAAATATGAAGAATTCTTATCATAATTATTAAACTTTAGTTTTTACAATTGATTTATCAATGTATTGTAAATAAATATTGATAAAAGATTTAATTACAACCATTTATACGTTATACACTTGCAATATTCGCAAAATCTATTATATTATACAAATATACAACAGAAAATTTATCTCAATTTCACCTTAACCCCATCATTTCCCTTATCAATCCTATTATGCACATCTCCTGAAGCATCAGTCGTAATCCTCTGTTCCTTATCACCATCATCCTTATTCTTATTAATAGTAAGACTGATTTTTCGGTCCAGTTCACAAAGTTCAGATTTAAGTTTTCTCAGCTCACCTTCTTTTTTCCATTCACCTGAAGC
>JAHHTI010000124.1 GCA_020024735.1 Mycoplasmataceae bacterium
GAAAAAAGCTGAAACTTTTGACAGAAAAAAGCTGAAACTTTTGACAGAAAAAAGCTGAAACTTTTGACAGAAAAAAGCAAAAAACTTAGGGTATTTAATTTTCCTTATTTTGTAAATTTTTTATTCCTTTTTTTGTAAATTAAATATTCCTTTTTTTGTAAATTAAATATTCCTTTTTTTGTAAATTTTCATAAATTTATTATAAAATAATAAAAATGATTGATAGAATTGCATTTAAAAAATTAAGAGAATACTTAAATAATTGTGGGGCTGTACTCCTTTCAGGTCCTAAATTTTGTGGTAAGACATTTTTAGCCAATCTTATTTGTAAATCAGTAGTTAATATTAAACCCAAACAATTTGATACAAAGACTTTTGCTATTGCATCAAAATATGTGTTAACTGGAGAACATCCGAGATTAATCGATGAATGACAAAACTTTCCACCAATATGAGATGTAGTAAGAGATGCATGTGATGAAGCTCCTAGTGGGCATAAAACAGGTCTATTTGTACTAACAGGATCGTCTAGTCCTGCAGATAGAAGTGAAGTGTCTCATAGTGGAGCAGGAAGAATATTAAGAATGAAGTTAGCAACATTAACTTTTGCAGAAATATTAAATTACCAAGAAGAATGTACAATAAGCATCCAATCTTTATTTGATAACAATGAACTAAAAGTTTTACCATGTTCTTTAACCTATGATGATATTAATAGAATGATGTATTGTGGAGGATGACCTTTCATCATAGCGGAAAATATTGAATCACCTCGTCTAATTATTGATGGATATATTGAATCACTTGCTAATTTAAATGCTCATAATTACTATGATTTAAGAATCAATAATGAACTACTTAAAAAGATATTAATATCACTTGCTAGAAATATTGGAACTCAATTAACTAAAACAACTATTCTAAAAGATTTAGGAGGAGAAGATGTAATATCTCGACCTACGTTAGATAAATATATGCAAATGTTCTATGATGTAGATTTAATCTTTAAGCTAGAAGCATGAGCTCCAACTAATCTAAGATCACGATATAGACTCAAGACTAAACCCAAGATTTATTTATGTGATACTTCCTTATTCTGTTCAATTTTAAATCTTAAATCACACCAGGATTTATTTAATGATTTAAACTCCACTGGATTTGTTTTTGAAAACCAAGTAATCAAAGATTTAATAGTTTATTGTGATGCTATTAATGCAAGAGTTTTTTACATCAATGATGAAGAAGGACATGATATTGATGCTATTATTGAAATGAGAGATGGAAGATGAGCAGCAATTCAAATTAAACTATCTATTGAAACTGCACTAGATGCAGCCACAAAGTTTGATAACAACTTAAGACACTATCAACTTAACAAGAACTTTTGTGAACCGGTATTTAAAATGGTTATCTGTAATTGTGAAAGTAGTATGACACTTGATAATGGTGTGCATATAGTACCTCACGCACTCTTAAGACCATAGTAAATTGATAAATTTGGCAGCTCTCTAATTACTAGGGGGAAAGTAATAGGACGGTATTAAATGATTAACTTATTTTTTATTAATGAATGTGATAAACAATTTATACA
>JAHHTI010000013.1 GCA_020024735.1 Mycoplasmataceae bacterium
ATATGAAAAGGATAGAAATCATTCAAGAGTGTATCAATAAATTAATTACTCTTTATATTATTTAATTTTATTTAATTTATTAATCACTATCTCCTAAAGTATAGAACTTTAAAAGTTTTAAAAAAATTATGTTTATTGCCTAGCCACATATATTTTGTAGGATTCCTATAGATTTGACTGTTTTTTTAATATTTTTGTAGGATTCCTATAAAAATATCACTTTAGAAAGTGGATCAAATTTACAGATACTTATAAAAGCTCAAAGGAGTTATATGACTATTTCTTTTATTCACTTAAAAGTAAACTTGTAGTAATTTTTAAGCAACTTGTAGTAATTTTTAAAATATATTATAGGATTTAGCAATTACATATCAATTACTTATGTAACTTTTATATAATGTAGTTATGTTTTATAAAAATGAAAGAAACATAATTAATCCAAAAATTACAGATAAGTTGACTCAACTAGATTTAATAATAAGAAAGGAAGAAATTCAAAAACTTAAATCTAACAAGTTCAATAAAGAATCTAATATTTTAGTTGCATCTCAAATCTCTGCTATTGCATCTAACGAATTAGAAGATATTACTATTTCTATTTATGAATCTGTGGAAACTAACAATAACGTACAACAATTAATTAATAATTATAATGAAATTCTTAGCTACATTAAAAATCACTACCAATCAATCATTATTAATAATAGTGAACTTCTATCGTGACATAAATTATTATTTAGTGGTACATTTCAACAAACATCAGTCGGTGGTAAATTTAAAAATACTTGCAATTGCGTAGTTGATAGCAATAATAATATTCTATTAAAAGGAATTGAACCATGACAAACACCAGAAGCCATACAACAACTAAATGACTGATATTGAAATAATAAATCACTCCCACCTTTAATTAAACTAATTATCTATAACTTTGATTTTTTATCTATTCATCCATTTAATGACGGCAATGGAAGAATTAGTCGTTTATTGCTAAACTATATGCTAATACAAAACGGATATGATATTTTTCAAGTTATCTCATTAGAAGAACTTATTCTAAAACATAAATCTGAATACTTACACTCATTGAAATCTTGCAACCAAGGATGACAAGAAGGAACAAACACTTATGATCCCTATATTTTATTTATTTTAGATATTATTATCAAAGCATATAGTTCATTAGAAAACAGCTAATATTACACTTTATTTCTAAATAATAAAATATACCAAAAGCCTTATCAGTAAAGGAATTTAGTATTATTTTTATTCATACAATTAGTTTAATTCTTGATTAATAAAATCTCAGTTAATTAGATTTCAAAAAGCATTTATTCATTCATTCTTTCTATTTTGATATTTTAAATAATAAGCATGTTCTCACATATCAATAACTAGTAATGGTTTATATCCTAATTCTAATGGAGTATTATGACCACTAGTAGATATAATTTGTAAGTGATTATTGGTATCTAACACTAATCAAGTTCATCCAGAACCAAATAAAGTTCTTGCTTGTTGAGAAAATAATTCAATAAAATTTTCTTTGTTTTTAAAATCTCTTTCAATTAATTGAGCAATCTTTCCACCATAAGTAGTGGGATGAGATGTGAATTGTTGTCAAAATAATGAATGGCAGAAGTGACCGCCAGCATTGTTGCGAATTCCAGTAGCAATATCACTAGGTAACTTATCTAAATTCAATAATAGAGTTTCTAATGGCATTGATTGGAAATCTTGTGGTGCATTAGTTAACAACTTGTTTAAATTATCTATATAAGTTTGATGATGCTTAGTATAATGAATTTCTACAGTCTTTGCATCATAATAAGGTTCTAATTCATGATATTGAAATTTTAGTTTTGGTAATGAATACATATATATCTCCTATTTAGTGTTTTTTATTACTTTGATTGTATCATTATCAATGACTAGATATTTATTATTTTCTAAGCGATAATGTTTTTTATTTTTGTGTTTTAAAAAATCAATTATTTGATTAATTTTATTTCTAGAAATATTACTTTCATCATAGAACGAAAGCAAATTGTAGATTGAATAATATTTTATTTTTTCATCATTAAGATTTTTAAAATAACTATATGAGAAATTACTAAATTTCCATTCTGTAAAGGATTTTTGGACTTTTTTCAAAAGTTTTGAATGTGTTTTATTATAAACATGAATTGTTTTTTTAAAAAGTTTTAATTCTTCTTTATTTCAACCTTGAATAATTTTTCTTACCCGATTTCTTTCATACATATCAAGATCATTTGTATAATCGATTGCATATGGGATTTTCTTTTGATCACAGAACTCTTGTAATTCTTTTTTTGAGTATTTTAATAGCGGTCTCGTAATAACTAAATTATGGTAATTACTATTTTTTTTAATACCATAATATAGGGCTTGAGATTTTCTTTGTTGTTGCATATAAGCAGTTTCTAAATTATCTGTTTCTTGATGTGCTACTAAAAGATTATATAGATGATATTGAGCTGCAATTTTTTCGAAGAAATTATATCTAATTACTCGAGCTACATCCTGAAAGTTGTTACTTGAAACTTCATCATACATTTGTTCAGTTACATTTAAAAGACAATAAGTAATTTGATGTTGCTTACAAAACTCTTCCACAATTTGATTATCTAGAATTGAATTTTCACGTTTATTATAATTAACACTACATACAACTGCTATCTTGCGTCAATATTTATATAATAAGGCCATTGAATCAGGACCACCAGAAATAGCTGCTAGATATTTCTTCATATTTACCTACTGCTTAAATTACTAAATTCTTTTACATTAAGATTTTTTAATTGATTACACACTTGATTAATGGTTAAGGAAAGTTTTTCTAATTCTTCCTTAGAAAACTTTGATAATACGTAGTTAGCTAATTCCATTTGTGGTGGTTTATTACCAATACCAATCTTAATTCGTTTAATATCTTCTGTTCCTAATACTTGAATAATATGTTTCATTCCATTATGACCACCAGCTGAACCAGTACTCTTGTATTTATATTCACCCAGTTTTAAATCTTTATCATCATAAATAACAATAATCTCATCACTACGTATTTTAAAGAATTGCATACAAACTAAAACACTATTCCCAGATAAGTTCATAAAAGTATGTGGTTTCAATAAAATAACTTTAGTGTCATTAATGGTTAGAATACTATATTCTCCATTAAAACCACTACGGTCAAAACTAAGGTTATTCTTCTTAGCATAAGCATCTAGTAATTTAAAACCAGCATTATGTCTAGTATTGTGGTATTGTTCTCCAATATTACCTAATCCTACAATTAATTTAATCATTGTTATTACTCTCTTTTTTTCAATACTACTATTATATAAACATATTTGTTAATGCTCTTAAATACTTTTCATTAAGTAGCAGTTAAAGTTTAATATCTTCTAATCTTGATTATTTTAATGTCAGGTCTTGGTGCAAATTTATTAGATGAAGATTTATTTTCCATAGTTTCTTCGTTATCCATAAAACTATCAAATTCTTCTATAGGAGTATCAATATTTGGTTGTAAAGAAATGTCATCAATTGCAGTTTCTTGATGGCTTGGTAATTGATTGGTTACTTCATGTTGTACATCTTCATGTTGCGAATGAACACGATGAGCAGGTGTATAACCTATCATTCCCCCATCAGATTCTTGTTCAATTAAATCTCTATAAGAAACATTAAGTCCTTTTCTCTTAGCATATGATCTTAATGATTTTAAAACTAATTGTCTATCTACATCAGTCTTAGGAACAATATCATCAGTATTTTCAATATTGTCATATGTTAGTGGTAGATGTTTATGTCGTGATTCTAATCTAGCTAATTTCTTTGCACTTGATGGTTTAATTAATCAGAATCTTTTCTTTTCTGGTTTTTCTTCTTCTGGATTTTCTTTTTTAGCTTTCTTAGCTAATTTCTTTTGTGCCTTCTTATCAGCTTTATCTCACTTTGAGAACTCAGCTTCAGAATTAGCTTGTGCTCTTTTTAGCATTTCTAATTGTTCACGAGTATCATTATCCAAATAAGCTCTATCTGCATCATCTTCTTCAGAAGCCACTACTCTTTGTGTTGGCAATGTAATAGGTGTATCTGAAGGTTTGAAATAGAAAGAATTCTGTCTTTTCACGTCAACTTCAGCTTTTAATTCATCAAAGAAGCTTTGATTAATAATTAATTCAAAAAATTGTACAACTTCTTTAAAGCGTAGATTTAAACTAGGATCAACATGTAGTCTAATTAAATAGTGAGAAAATCTATCATAAGTTGCACCAACTAAGGCATACATCGCTAATAAATCAAATTCCCGATTAGAACATTGATGAATAATTGTATTAAAGATTAAATCAGCACTTCATTTTCTTTCTACATAATCAAAACTATTTCTGAATGATTGTACAAAATGATTAATGAAATCATTTGCTAATTCAGGTTTTTGTTCAAAAACATAAATGAATAAATTTAAGTGATTACGATTGCATATATCTTGTAAGTTGAGTTTAGAAAAATCTTGAATTTCAAATATTCATTGATAATGTCTAATAATTTCTTCTAATAGAGCTGCGGGTTTGTCTAGAAAAGGTTTATATTTTTCATATAAAACAATATCATTCTTTTTCAAATACTGAGCTACTTCTTGATGACTACTAATCATAATACTTGATATTTTGTTATACCTTTCTTAACTTAACAAGGTCAACAACAAAAAACTATTTTAAATTACCTAAAATAAATTCTTTAGCTGCTTTTGTAAATGAGAATTTAGGTACAATTTTTGCTGGAATTAAAACAGGTTGTTTAGTTAATGGGTTGATTCCATTTCTTTCTTTCTTGTTGATAACTTTAAATTTTCCAATATTAAATAGTTTAAATTCACCTTTAGTTTTTCATTCTACTAATAAAACTTTTTCAAATTCTAGTAAAATTTCTTCGATTTCTTTATTAGAATATTGTCCACCTAATCTTTCATTAATTGCTGATATTAATTCTTTCTTTGTCATAGATTTTTGATCTGCCATAATGGTCTCCTTTAAATTAAAATAATAGATATATTATACTACAATGAAATACCTTTTCGTTTTTTTATTAGTACTGTAAAGGCTTTTTGTAATATGCTATAGCAGGTTGTTTAGTAGAATAAATAGATTTAGTCACAATAATAGATTTGAAGAAGAAATAGAAGGATACAATACACATAATTGCCATTCATAAATTAGCTCAAATATACAAGAAAGCTAAAATTACAAGAATAAACAAAAGTGGCATTAAAATGAAATTAGCTCAACACATTCCTTTACAAGTCTGTTCATATGAATGTTGTTTACAAGAAAAAAATAAAATTAAAGAAAGAACGAAATTGGCAATAACTCCAAGACAAGGTAAAGTAAAACCACAAATAATGAATACTTTAATTCATATATCTTCGTATTTATCAAAATTCTTATATGTATATCCGTTAATGAATAAAATTATGCCCAAAGCAATGCCGGTCATAATTAAAAGGGATGTAAAACAAAGTACAATGGAACAAAATTTATTTTTTTTCATAGAAAAAATTATTCCTTTGGTAAATTTTCTTCAACAGCTAAGAAATGTTGGAAATTTTCATAAAAATTATATTTTTCAGTAATAAAAGGGATAAAACAAGGGACAAACCCTCCATTTCGAGCAGTACTTCCACCTCAAAAGATTCCTACAGTAATAACATCTTTTGCATTAATAGGATCACTATATTGAGTAGCATCACTAATAGGTGATTGATAAACTGCAGAACCTGATGCCCCATTAGTTAATTTTCAATCATTGTAAACTCTTTGTGGTCTTCATGACTTTTCATTTAAACTACGTAGTGCTCTTTCAGGAATAGTATCACGTACCATATCTTTCATTGGAGAAGAAAAAGTAGTTTCTAGATATCAAGCATTACCTGGTTGATAAGGCATATGTGCTGGAATCAGATTTGCTCCTCATGGAGCTCTATCTTTAACATATGCTGGATTACCAGCCATATAAAATCCTTTCTTTGGGTCAATTTGAACTGCTTTAAATTTTTGATCAGGTGTTAAATTAAGTCATTTTCTATATGGGTCACTAATTAAATTAAAGAAATCTTGGTTCTTATCATATAGAGTTTTATCAAAAGATATTTTAATAAGTGACATATCAAGATTATAAAAATCTTTTGATATAGTTTCTTCAGTTTTAGGAATAATACTATTAGAGAATAAATCTAATTTATCTTGATTGTAGGCACTTTTGGCATTATCAGTAATTACTTCTACTTTATTGGCTTGACCAAAAAATGGAGAGTAGCCATTTGGATATAGAGTATTTTCTAAGTATCAATCTCTATTTCAACCTTGACTATCAAACATAGTTCGATATTTTCCTAAATTTTTTTGATTTTTAGAATTTTCCTCATTTGGATTTGGAGAATAATATCTTTGTAATGCAAAACCTTTAGTAATTTCTACCTTATGTTTATAATAGGTATTACTACCACTTGATACTCCACCATTGTAAAATACAGCATCATTAACTACGTGGAAATTAGTTGCTAAATATCATTCCACCATTCCACTAGTGGTATTAGGATTAAGATAAAAACTTCAAGCAGTTCCTTGACTCATTGAATTATTTTCTACAGCAAAATATACTCTAAAAGAGTTCATATCAGAAAAATTACGGACATCAGGTGGAATATTTTTTCAATATTCATCATTGTTTGCATATAAATCTTCACCAGAGTTAGTAGTCTTAATAATCTTGATAGCTCAGTATGTACCAACAGCTAGTACTCCCATACAAGAAGCCACTAAAAGAGATGAAACTATTACTTTTCCAACTTTACTACTTCTACCTTTGGCCATAATTCCTCCTTCCTAACTCAATTATAACAATTGAATAGCACTTTCAAGAGCTAATAACATCATATTTTTAAATTTAGTTACTCTTTCTTCAGGTGTTAATTGTTTATGTTCATCAACAATTGAATCACTCACACTTAAAAGAGTAAGTGCTTTCTTATTAGTTTTAATAGCATTAGCATATAAACCAAATGCTTCCATTTCAGCTGCTAATAAACCATGGTTTTTTACTTGGTCATCTACTCATGATAAATAAGTAGGGTCATCTGTATAGAATACATCAGATGAATTTACTAAACCTTTTAAAATAGAAACATTTAATGAATGGGCAGTTTTTTCAACCAATTCCACTAAAGAAGAAGAAGCTGGTAATGTATGATTATGAGTTTCTACTCCTAAACATTGGGCATATGTAGATTGAGAAATAGCTTTTTCAGCCACCACTATATCTCCAAGTTCCATATCTGATAAATATGCTCCACAAGAACCGATTCTAATAATCGCATCTACATCATAAATAGAAAATAGTTCATAACTATAAATTCCAATTGAAGGAATACCCATTCCATGAGCCATAACTGTGATACGCTTTCCTTTATAATAACCAGTAAAAGCTAACATTCCTCTAACATCATTTACACATGTATAATTTTCTAAAAAATTTTCTGCAATATATTTTGCTCTTAGGGGATCTCCTGGCATAATAACGACTTTAGCAATTTGTTCTTTAGTTGCTTGATTATGTGGTGTCATAAGCACCTCCTTTAATGTTTAATATATTATATCATTAATAAAACTAACTTCTCGCACATTGCTAAAGCAATAAAAATTTAATTTATTTCACCGGATTAGTTTCTTCAACAATTTTATCTTGCACTTCAATTGGATAAATACTTTTATCAAAAGGAGCGTTAGTTATTGAAGAGATTTGATGAATGTATAGTGTAGTAACACCCGTTAATATTTCTGGAGTTAATGGTCACATAAAAGTAGAAGAAACCAGAGTATTAGTGGTTGAATCTTCATTAATGACATCATTGACATATACATTAGTAGTTTTAAACGTACTAGCAAAACAACTGTCTTCTAATCACAATGAATATATTCCACCAAATTTAATTGTACGTTCTAAATTAACAGGTTCATCACTACCAAAAGCTAATTCACCAATAGAAACAGGATTAGTTGCTGACAATATAATTAAAATTGCTCCAGCCAATAATATAACTAAAAAGATTTCAATTAGTCATTCAAAGAAATTAATTCCATAAGTAACTGATGTTGTCATACTATGAAAATTAATACTAGTTAGTTGATTACAGTTATAAAAAGCAGTAGAAGCAATTCTTAAGAATGATGAACCATAAGTAACATCCACTGATTTTAATTCTAGACAATTATTAAAAGAACCTGTAGCAAACAATGTATAACCAGCAGTAGAGAGATTAGCTTTAAAATTTACAATATTAGTATGGGCAAAAGCACCTTGCATAAATACAGCAATCGGAATTTCATTAGCATCAGCCACAATATTGACATTAGCAGAAAGTTTTAAACAGTTCATAAAAGCTTCTTCACCAATTCAAGCCACATGAGTATTTTTTAAATTTATCACACTAACATTCTTAAACAAGGCTTCTTGATAAAAACGAGGAGCTATATATGTATTTAGTGAATAACCAAGATATTCATTGATAAAAGCATTATCAAAAAGTTTCATTTCACTCATAGCAAGTGTCCGGTCAGCAATGGTCAATGCCCCAATAAAATACATTACATAACCTTCTTCCTTCATTATGGTTCTTGCGTATAAGACATTATCTTTTATATATAATGAAGAACTATTTGTTTGATTAACAAGAGTAATTTTTTTAACACCACTAAAAGCAACTCCATCAGTAGGATTTTGCAGTATATTGACAGTGGCAGGAAGTTGTAATTCATCTAAAGGCATTTTATCAAAAGCAGTATTACTAATTAAATCATAATCTTGATAATCTGCTAATGTAATAATCTTCTTGCCTGCTCAAATGCCAGTAGGACTTAAATTATTACTAACAATTTCAGGAGTTAGTACTATAGGATCTTGTACATTCAATGATAAATCAATTAAATTGGAAAGTACCTTTTCACTTCCATCATTAACTAGAATGTAAAAATTCAATGATTTTGCTTCTTTATTAATATATGGATTAGTTAAATTATTCATTACATTACAACCGATAGTTGAATAAGTATAAGAAGGATTCTTTGGATATTCTATATAGTCGTTAATATTATCAGCATTGATATTGATAAAAGTTCGATATTGTAAGATTTGTTCTTTAACGCTAGGTTTTAAATCCACCTTTAAGTTATAAATAGTTCATTTTAACTCACTAGAATCAGTGACATTAAAATGCTTGATATAAGTTTCTTGTTGCGTAACAGTAGAAGATTCACTATATGTATATTGAACATCAATTTTTACATCCACTGATCCATCTTGATTGTAAGTTTTACTTTGAATGGATACTACTGGTATTAATTCATTGATGTCTGCTAATTGATTTTTAACTTGAGTAATAATCTCTGAATCAGGCAATAATACAAATTCATCATAAGTAAGGTTAGCTAATGATAATTTTTGCATTTGATTATTAGCTTTTTGAATAGCCTTATTAAAAATTGACATATGTTTGTTATTATCCACATAGTATGCCAGATAAAGAGCACCAAAAGGAATAGAAAAACCTAGTAAAGAAGCACCTATAATTATTAATGTTGTCTTTAATCAAGTCTTCATAATTCTATATTATATATCTATGCGTAAAATCATTAGATAATTTGATAGGTAATTTTAGATATTTTAATAATATAATTATTAAGTTATGAAAAAGAGTGATGTTAAAAATAGATTATTAGTTAGTAATGCTACTGACCCTGCCATTAATACCAAAAAGAAAACTTCCAGAAAGCTGATAGACCTAAAAAATTATGTTAATGAAAAAGCATTAAATGAATGATTGTGAAATGAAGAACAAACTGAATTAGAATTAGAAATTCCAGATGTTAACGAATTGCAAGAAACCTTAACTTCTTTTACTGATGCTCCTTCTTTTATTGAATATTGTTTTGACAATAATATTGTGTTATCTAAAACTACCATTGATAACCTAAATAAGAATTTTAAAACTAATAGTCCTAAAATTATTGCTGATATTTGTAAGAAATCAACTGTTATCAATAATATCTTTATTCGTATTCAAAGTGAAGCTAATAAAATTCAACAAGAAGAAAATATCTATCCATTATATGTTGCTAGTCACTATCTTTCAGGTGTGGATTTAGAAGGGATGACTATTAATGCTCCTCTATTATTATGAGAAGTTTCGATTGTAATTAAAAACAATAAAATTAAATTAGTAAAGAATGAAGAATTACCTACATTAAATGAAAAGTTAAATTTCTTCCTAAAATATACCTATTCTATTCAAATTGATGATAATACCTTTACTACCACTCAAGATATTTATAAATATGAGGAATTACTAAATCGAATTTGTACTTTTAAATTTAGTAAGGAATTTGTTAAATTCAATGATTATCAAAAAGATGATAAAGCCGCTTTTAAATATACTCCTAGTTGTGTTTTGACTTTAGTAGAACCTACTGGTGGATTGATTAAACAAGATATAGAAACTATTCTTTCTTCTGGAGATGACCCTTTTGCCATTAACAATCAATTAATTAATAATGACGAAGATATTACTAAAATTATTGAATCTGATAATTTGATTGAATTAAATCGTCCTCTTAATATTTATCAAAAATATGCTGTCCATTCTGCTTTAAAAACTAATACTTTAATCTTTGGTCCTCCAGGAACAGGAAAATCTGAAACTACTGCTTCTTTAATTGGAAACATTATTTTTAATGGCAAAAATATTTTAATGGTGTCAGAAAAGATGGCAGCATTAGAAGTCTTAGAACAAAGATTAGGTAAACTTGCTGAAATTTCATTATTTGCTTTCAAGGCTGAACACAAGGATAAATTCTATGCATCATTAATTGCTATTCATAATGCCTTGAGTGATGCTAGCCATCCATGTACAGTTTTAGAAAGCTTAAAAGTCAAAAATCAAGCTTATTTAAGTTTTAAAAATGAATATGGAATTATCAATACCATTGAAAAAAATATGCAAGAAAAATTTCAGGATTTAACCGAAAAGATTTTTGCATATTATGTTAATACAACAGATGAAATAAAGAAAACTCATCTTACTCACAATGACTTGTTCATCAATATCAATAATCTTTTCCCTAATACCAATGACTTATGAACTGTTTATCCACAACTAAATTCACTTAAAGAAATTCTCATTAAGCACCAAGAAATTATTAAAAGATTACCAGCATCTTTCAAATTAACTAAAGAAGTATTAGATGATTTCTTAAGCACTTATAAAAACAATGACAATCCTAATTGAATGTTGACCAATTTCTTAAATGATAGAACTAATTGAAAGAAAAAGAAATTATTTGGTGGTAAAACTAAAGACCCAGAATTATATCTTCTTTTCCTAGAAGATATTGCTAATTATCTTAATTTATATCCAACCACCACAACACTTAATGGTAAACAATTAGAAAAGATTGTTCATTTAATGGTATATGCGAAAAATGAAAATGACTATCACTCTTTCCTTAGTACTAATCTAATTGATTATTTATTACCAAATTATCAATACAATGAACACAATATTCAATTATTAAACAAAAAGTTACAAACTACTAGAAAAATTATGGCTGCTGATTGCTCAGAAGATATGTTCAATTTATATATTAGAAACTTAAAAAATACTATTACTAAGAATCATTTAGAAGATCAAGTAAATAAAGTAATTTCCAAAGCTTATTTAAAAAGAAGACCTAATATCAATCGTTTAATTAAAGAAAATTATGCTATTTTAAGAATCTTATTCCCTATATGAGTGTTAAACCCTAACCAAACTTGTATTTTAACACCTTGTCAAAAAGGTATCTTTGATTATGGTATCTTCGATGAAGCTAGTCAAATGTTTGTTGAAAGAGCGTATCCATTGGTTTATCGATGCAAAATCAGTGTGGTTGCTGGTGATGATAAACAATTACAACCAACTTCTTTCTTCTTAAAAAAGACAGAAACAGATGAAAATGAAGATGAATATGAATTAGGTGATTCATTATTTGAACAAGCTAATGTATGTTTATGACCAAAATACTACTTAAAGAATCACTACCGTTCTGATTCTAGTGAATTAATTGCTTTTAGTAACCAATATTTATATAATGATGAACTAGAATTCTCTACTAAAAATAAAAAGATTTTACCACCAATTATTACCTATAATGTCAACGGAATATGAGAAAACCGTAGTAATGTTAAAGAAATTGAAAAAGTAATGCAAATTTTAAAAGAAATTGATTGTCAAAAATATACGATTCTAATCATTACTTTTAACCAACAACAAGCAATGTATTTGGAAAATGAATTTGTTGATAATTTTGGTGGTACAGATATTTTCAATCGTTATCTAGAAGGAAATATCAAAATTAGAGCACTAGAAAATGTTCAAGGTGATGAAGCTGATATTGCTATTATTTCTGTTTCATATGGAAAAGATAAGAATGGAAAAATGAAAATGTTCTTTGGCCCATTGTCACAACAAAATGGAATTAATCGTTTAAATGTAGCTATCACAAGATCACGCAAAGAAATGATTATTGTCAAATCAATGTCTGGTAAAGATATCCAAAAAAGTATCAATGAAAATAACAATATCCTAAAATACTTCTTGGACTATGTTGATAATTTCTGTGATAATAAACCATCAACTTTCACTCCATCAACACAATTTAATAATAGTTTAGAAGAAGATGTATTTAATGAACTTGATAAAAGAATTGATAAAAACAAATATCAAATCACTACCCAATTTACTGTTGGAAAAAAGAAGATTAATATTGCTATTATTGACAAAGCAACTCAATTGGTTAAATTAGGAGTTGATGTAGACCAAACAATTTATCATTCTCCCACTAGAACTATCTTAGAAAATATTGACTGAGAAAATTTCCTTGAAGATCTTGGATATTCAATTTATAGAATAATTGATTTTGAATGAAAGTTAAACAAATTGAATGTGATTAACGATATGATGAAAAACCTTTAGCATTAAATAGTATAAAAAGCTGTCATCACAAAAATAAATAGATTTTGATAAGATAAAATTAATGAAAATATATGAGAAAAAAATATTTATATACCTTCCCTTGCTTGCTTCCATTAGTCTTGACTCCATTGGTAATTTTTTATCAACAACCTTCTTCTACCTGTACTATGTTAAATAATAAAACTACCTTAACACCTAATAATGGGATGTGAACAGATAAACCGAGTGTTATTGGTTCTCAACCATCTAGTATTGCTGAAGTAAAATCAATGCCATTAAATGAAGTATTAAAATTTAATACTTTTGATGGTCGTTTCTTAGGAGATGTTACTCCTATTAGAAATCAAACCAAATATAATATCTGTTGGGCTTATTCTTTTGCCGCTATTTCATCTACTAATATTTTGTATCAACCTGAATTGTTTACTGAACCTCAATATCAAGCAGATGTATTAAATATTTCCCCATTTAATATTGATAATATTGTTAATATTAGAAAAGGAGATTATGATCCTTTAGGTTTAACTAAAGAAGATACTGTTAATAAAAGATTATGAGGAGATTCTCCCGTTTATAATTTTTCTAGTGCACAAATGTTTTTTCAAGGAAAAGCACCCATTCAAAGATCAGGTGAAGATGATACACATGCCTTCGGTAATAGAATTGCTACTCTCAAGGATGTAGTTAAAATACCTAATAGTTCAAATACTTCATCTAATGTTAATGAAATTAAAAAAGCGATTGTAAAATACGGAGCAGTTACTATTAACTATAATCAATCAACCAAGGATAAAGTATATTATCCAACTAAAAATGCTCCTTCCCACGCTTCTGCCATTGTTGGATGAATGGATAATATCAATAAAGATTTATTCACTAATCAGAATGCTCCCCACCACGCATCTCAAAATGGGGCGTGAATTGTAAAGAATAGTTGAGGACCAGGTATTTTAGATGATGGGTACTTTTATTTATCTTATGATGCTGGAATTGAACATCCAACGGCTTTTAACTATGGATTAGCAGATCTTAATGATAACTTTTATTATTATGATGGTAAAGGTGAGGCTTCATCAAATCCGGTTATTGGTAATCGTCAAAGTAATAATGTTGCAGCTATTTTCCCGGTTCTTAAAGCAAATAATGAAAAAAATGAAATATTAAAATCTATTAGCTTTGCTGCTAAAGGAAATGCTAATATGCAAGTAAAAGCTTCTATCTATGGCGGTGTTGTTGCTGATTTAAATAACCCTACAAATACCAATAATAATCCTACTAATGGTATCTTGCTTTATGAACAAACTGATAATTTGTTACCTTATGAAAGCAACGGAGAATATGAAATTAGTCATACTATGGAATTAAAAAAACCTATTCTATTAGAACCTAATAGTAACTATGGTATTGTTTTGGAATTTATTGATAAAACAGGTAATGAATTCTTGTTCTCTAATGAATCTTCAACTAATGATATGACATATATTATGGATGATAATCAATGAATTTCACTAACAGGGTTAAAAGATTCTTTAGGCGACCACCCTGTTGCTACTATTCATGCTACTACTATATTACAAGACAAACCTACTGATAATTCCAAAGATATTGCTAGTGCTATCATTACTCCCTCAAAAAAATCTGTTGAATACAATCCTGATAACAATTATGCTGTAAATCTAGAAGTGGCAATCAATGGTCATCCTCTTTCTATAAATCAATATGATACTAAAATTATTGCTATTCTTAAATCGAATGGAAATGCTATTGGTACTTTAAATATTATTGTTGCTGGGAAAAATGAATATACTGGTTATCAATCTATTGAATTGCCAATCACAAAAGCACCGTATCCACATCTTGAACAAAGTAATATTATTTTTAATAGTGATAATACAATTACTATTACCATTGATGATTCATTTACTCATCAACTATCAAAATTTAGTGATATTTCTCTTCCTGAAAATTGATCATTCATTCATCCAAATGATGTCATTAGTGAACATACTCAAATTGTTTACAGTGGTGAACATCCCGAATATTACCAAACTACTACTTTAAATACAACCATTAATATTCATAAAATTCAATCTGGTATTGATAAAACGACAGTTAATATAAAAGGTCAATACACATATAATGGTAATGAAATTACTCCTGAATTTACTGTTATTTATAATTCACAAACACTAATTTTAAATCAAGATTATGAAGTTAAATATAGTAATAATATTGATGTCGGAACTGCACAAATTACCGTTACTGGTAAAAACTATTTTACAGGAGAAAAAAATATCAATTTTGAAATTACTAAAGCTAATAATGAAATCTACAAGTTTTGAATAGAAGATGCTATCCCCAAAATCAATGCCAAATTTAATGCTGCATTAGCTGAATTTACTTATTATCAAGAAAAAGAAGCCATAAATGAAATTGCTAAACCGACTACATCTGGTACATATTATGTCAAGGCTTATATTCCAGGAACAAACAATTTTAACGAAATTAGTAGTGATGTAATTCCTTATATTCTTAATATTCCGCAAAAATCTAATAATTTAGCATTGATAATAAGTCTATCAGTTGCTCTTCCTCTTTTATTAATTGTCATAATTACAATTACAATTTATATAATCAAAAAACGCAAAATCAAAAATTAGTTAAGCTTTATCTTCTGTTGTACTTGTTGTTGGTTCTGCATTATTGTTAGTATCAGTTTGAGGTGCAACATTTGTTTTTTCTGCATTATTAGTTGCTTTAACATTTTGGTTTTCAGGTTTAAAATGACGTATCATAGCTAATGAAATGCTACCTAATATTAATTGGTTGATGAATAATCCTACAATTCCTATACTAGAAATTACAAAATATGGAATTGTTTGTTTTCAATAAGCTCATGTTTGCATATCTTGAATAATAGGTAGATTTTGAATATCTTGTAATTGATTAAAAGCATTTTGTAATGCTTCAACATTTTCTGGAGGAATTTGATTAGTATTAGTATTTATATTAATAATATTTCTTGCAGCATCAATAGCATTATGTAATTGCTCTTGTACAGCATTTAATAATGGTTCAGTAATAAAATGTTTAGGGACATACATAAAAGCAACACAAGCAGCACCAGCAAAAAGAATAGAGAAAATATATTTAACAATTCTAACTCTCTTCACTTTATTACTTTTAATAATAGTTCTCGCATCATAAGAAGCTCTAGTTAAAAGTAAGAAATTGGCAACTGCTCTAATAATAAAAGTCACACCTATCATTACAAATCCACCAATTAAAATATTAGGAATCTTTAAAACTGTTTCACAAGCATCAAATAAAGTATTAGCAGATGCTTTTACTTCATTTACAGTAGTAGTTTCTGTAAAATTGAAATTTGGTGGATTAGGACCAAAGAATGTCTTATAAATGTCATAACCATAATAACCAGCAAATCCTAAACAAGCAAAGATGGTAACAATAGATAATAATGTTGCAAGAGTGGTGAACACTTTCATCTTTCTCATTAAAAATTTTTGTTCTTTACGATGTGATTTTAAGACCATATTGATATTATACATTCATAAAAAATAATGTAAAAACATTACTACTG
>JAHHTI010000014.1 GCA_020024735.1 Mycoplasmataceae bacterium
ACCCTTGACTTATACTTTAATAATGAAGGTGTCATTGCTAATACCGGATTTATTCCTGTAACTATTTCTATTATTGACCTACAAAGTGTCAAAGGTGTTACTAGTATTTTAAGAGTGATTAATATTAGTGATAGCACTAGTGATAGTATTAAAGGAAAATTACCAGATGAAGTGTCTGATGATGTGATTAAAACCATTTTATTTAATAACTTCGTTTCTCTGCCACCTGGTTTAACTGCTAATAATATTAGTTTTAAAACTAGTCCTATTAAGAATAACTTAGATGGTTCTATTAGTGTTATTCCTGTTATTCCTGAATATTTTAATACTGATAGTAGTTTAATTAAAATTCCTAAAGAATTCCCAGAAGTAAGAATTATTGGGTGATTAACTACACTACCAACTGTTTTAAGTCAAACTGAAATTCCTGTGACTGAACCCGTTTTACCATCAACACTAGCAAGTAATATTCCATCTTTAAAACAATATATCTTTAAAAATCTAGTTTCTAAACCTCCAAAGATGACAACTGATGATATTATTATTAATCCAGATAGTATCTTGTCTGATAATATTAATGGAACTTTGACATTCCAATTCTCATTAACGAAGTATTATGACCGTAATGGAGTTTTAAAGAAAGATAACTTTGCTCCGAAATGAGTAAAATTAACTCGTCTATTAACTACCCGTCCTTCACAACTAGTGAATAGTGAATTACCGATAGGTGATGGAAATATTACTCCAACTCCAGGAAATTTCCCTGATACACAAGTAAAAAATGTGGTTATGAGTAATCTTGATAATATTATTTCTACTTATCCACATGCTGAATTTGATCCTGAACATGATATTGAAATCAAACGGATTACAAGAGATTATGTAGAAGGTAAAATTGACGTACAATTTGAAATCAAATGTTACTACAATAATTCTGGTGAAGTCATTATTAATAATGGTAAGAAAGGTAAATTATTTGATATTTCCTTAACTGGATTTAAAAAAACCAAACCAACTACCATTAATGATGTCAAGATTTTCAATGAAGAAAATACTTTAGCACAAACCGTTGCTACAGATGAAACTTTATTATCTGTCATTATTACCAATAATTTATCAAAAATTATTCAAAATGCACCTGATGATATTTCAATGAAGGATGTTTCTTGAATTGTTAAAGAATACAATAATGTGAATGGAACAGTCAAGATTGAAGTTTCTTTATCAAATTATTACAACCAAAATGGGGAACAAGTACTAGCTAATAAACATGATGCATCACCTTTGAAAAAAATTATTGAATTAAGTGGATTCAATAGTGTGGCTGGAACAGTTATCAGTAAATCGATTGATGTGACTGGATATGAAGGTATCAATGCTAGTAATATTACAAACTCTGATTTAAGAAGTATTATTACTACCAATGTAGACACCATCTTTAAAAGATTACCATCAGCTACTTCTTTAGAAGATGGTAATTTAGGAATTAACATTTTATCATATGATAATGTCCAAGGATCTGTGGTAGCTAGTGTGACTTTAAAAGAATATTATAATAATGAAGGAATTTTAATTTCTCCAGCAGATGGTACTCCATTACAACAACAAATTACCATTAAAGGTTTCAAAAAAGTTAATGCAACTGCTATATCCCCTCATATTGTGATTAAGGATCAAGCAAATAACTTAGCTTCACTTTTTGCTACTGAAGAAAAATTGAGAGAATTAATCTATCCACAAATTAATGAAGTATTCCAAAATTTACCACCTGATTTTGTTTTAAAAGATAGTTTATACATCAATGTCATTGATGTTAATAATATTACCGGTGAAATTCAAGCCGAAATGTCTTTAAACCATTATATTAATGATGTTGGTAGTATCGTTAAGACTAATAACCCTCATGATTACTTGCTAACCAATGTAACAATTTCTGGATTTAAACAAGTTAATGCTACCAAAATTAATGCTGCTGCATCTTTACCAATGAAATCAACTGATGCACTATTATTAAATGATAGTGATTTAAGTAAAATCATTTATGACAATAAAGATGTCTTCTTTAAAAACTTACCGGATGTATTCAATAGTAATTATCTAGATGTGAAAATCTTATCAGTTAATCATTCTAAAGGGATTATTTATGCATCTGTATCACTATCATGTTATTATAATAGTGATGATGAACTAGTTGTTGATAGCAATAGATTATATTCTACTCAAGTCGAAATTTCTGGTTTTAAACAATATTTATCTGCCAATTTATCACAAGATAATATGATTGCTGTTGTTTCATCAGCTGCTGTTCTAACTGTTTTATTTGTTGTAGGTTTAGCGGTTTCGTTTAAAATTAATAATAAAAGAAGGTTAATATAATGCACGTTACTTTATTTATTCTGGCAAATATTGTTATTGGTTATTTGTTTGGTTCTTGTTCCTTTTCTATTATTATTGGGAAATATCTATTAAATAAAGATCCTCGAGATTACGGTTCAGGGAATGCAGGGGCTACTAATGCCTTTAGATTGTATGGAAAAAAGTTTGGGTCATTAATTTTACTTTTAGATATTTTAAAAGTTTTAGTACCTACCCTAATTATTTGAGGTGCAACAAATAGTATTACTGAAACTCCTTTTTCACCTGAAATGGATTCCCATTATTATTTCTATAATCCTTTTAATCCTTATTCATTGATTTATTTATGTCCATTCTTTGCCATTATCGGTCATTGTTTCCCATTATATTTTCACTTTAAAGGTGGTAAAGGCGCAGCTTGTTATGGAACCTTTATATGATTGCTTTCTCCTTGAATGGGAATTATTGCCACCATTGTTTTTATCTTAGTGGCAAAGAAATCTAAAATGGTTTCTTTTGCAGTTTTATTTGTAGCTGCTTTTGCACCAGTGTTAGTTTTGATTCCTGGAATTAATTATTTATATTTAGAAAACATTGCTCCCTATGTCACTCTAAGAGTTTTTAAACAATATGGTTCATTACTTTTTGTGTTCTTTTTAATGTGTGCATCTACTTTATTAGTGGTTTACCAACACCGTAGTAATATTCAAAGAATTAGAAATCATAATGAAAGAACTATAGCTGAAATTTTTTCAAATAAAAAAGTTAATTTATCTAAAGTAAAAAAGGTAAATGAAGAAACTAATACACCTTCTTCTAATGATACAACTAGTACAGACTTTGTCATAGTAGAAAGTAAGGAAAACGAGTTTCCTCAAGATGTTCAATCCTATAAAGATAATAAAAACATCACTCATGAACTAACAATTGTAGAAACAAGTGAAGAAACTAACATACAAGAAAAAGAAGAATAATATCTGCTCTATATTAATAAGAAAAAGATAAAGGTTTATTTATAAGAAATATTTTAAATAAATAATGTTGGTGATTTTTAACTTATCTTATATAATATATAAGTATTATATAGAGTATACAGAAAGAGGTCTAAATGAAAAATATTCATCCTGAAATCAAGAGTTGTTTATTTACTTGCGCTACTTGTGGTTCAAAATTTGACATTAAGACTACTATGAAAAATGATAGTTATTCAATCGATATTTGTTCTAAATGTCATCCTTTCTATGTAGGTAAAGCTAATGTTTCTCAATTAAGAGGAAGATCAGAAAAAATGTCTTCTAAATTTGAAGCTGGTAAGAGTTTCAATGAAGCTAGTAAAAAACAAGTGAAAGAACCAAAAGTTAAAAAATCTACTAGAGAAACTAAAGGTTTAGACTCTTTATAATTTTTTATTAAAATAGGAGATAACTAAATCTTTTGATTTAGTTATTTTTTTATATAAGTAGGAATTTTATGGAATATAACAAAAATTTATATCAAGCCCTAGATAAAGTTTATAAAAACAGTATTGAGTTAAATAAACAATTAGAAAATGAAAGTTTAGAGTTTGAAAAAGTAAAGGAAATTAATAAGCAGTTAAAACAATCTTCTAAGATAGTAGAAAAATTTTTAGTGTATCAAAAAACTATTCAAGATTGAGATGAAGCAGAAAAAATTCTTGGTAGTGAAACTGATCAAGAATTATTAGATTTTTCTAAAACTATCATAGCTAGTTGTAAAAATGATGTTCCTACATTAGAACAAGAACTGGCAATTTTATTGTTGCCTTCAGATCCAAATAATGACAAAAACGTAATTATTGAAATGAGACCGGCAGCTGGAGGAGATGAGTCATCCATCTTTGTTTCTGACTTATTTAATGCTTATAAACGTTATGCAGAAAATCAAAATTGAAAAGTAGAAATTTTAGATATTGCCATTCAAGCACACGGTTATGACTATATTTCTTTTCAAGTTTCTGGTGAAGAAGTTTATTCCAAAATGAAATTTGAATCAGGAGTTCACCGTGTTCAAAGAGTGCCAGCTACTGAATCAAAAGGAAGAGTACATACTTCTACTATTACTGTGGCAGTACTTCCTGAACAAGATGAAATTGATGTGAAGATTAATAAAGCAGATATTAGAGAAGATACTTACCGTTCAGGTGGAGCTGGTGGTCAACATGTTAATAGAACAGAATCTGCAGTGAGATTAACTCACCTTCCTACAGGGATTGTAGTAGCTTGTCAAGAAGGGAAATCACAACATCAAAATCGAGATACCGCTTTTAGAATGTTAAGAGCAAAAATTTGAGAAGCAGAAATTGCTAAAAAGCACGCTGAACAAGCAGCTGATAGAAAGTCTCAAGTAGGAACAGGTGAACGTTCTGAAAAAATTAGAACATATAATTATCCTCAAAATCGGGTAACTGATCACCGAATAGGATTAACATTGAATAAGTTAGAAATTATTATGCAAGGTGAATTAGATGAAATTATCGATGCATTAATTGCTGATGAACAAACTACATTAATGGCTAATTTTAAGATTTAAAAAAATGATTGTTAATGATTTAATTGTAATGGCACAAAAAGAACTAGAAGCACATCAGTTAGAACCTAATGTTGCTTTTAAAATTTTGTTTTTTGTTTATCCTAAAATTAAAGATTTGATAACATACCATGAATATAAAAATGATAAACTCTCATGATACAAAACTTCTTTATACAAAAGATATTTGCATCAATATATCAATTTACAAAAACCTTTACAGTACATCACTCATGAAGCATTTTTTTACAAAGAAAATTTTATTGTTTTGAATAAAGTACATATCCCCAAGATAGAAACAGAAACAATGATTGATATTGCAAAAAATCTTTTAGCAACTGAAGGAGTTCCTCGTGTACTAGATTTATGTTGTGGCACAGGAATCTTAGGAGTTTCATTAGCTTTAGAAAAAAATATTGATTTAACTATGGTAGATATTTCTCATAGAGCAATTAAGAATTCTATTTTAAATACAGCCCTACATCATATCGATGCAAAAATAATTAAAAGTAATTTGTTTGAAAGTGTTAGTGAACAATATGATTTAATTATGTGCAATCCACCATATGTTGATATTGATGATAAAAATCTTGAATATTCTGTAAAGAAATATGAAGATAAAAAAGCTATTATAGCTAAAAATAATGGATGGTTTTTTTATCAGGAAATTATGAAAGATGTACATAAATATTTAAAACCAAATGGTAAGATAATTTTTGAAATCGGATTTAACCAAAAAGATGAAGTGTGAAAAATTTGTGAGCAAAATGAATTTGTGAAGCATATAGAATTTTTTAATGATAGTAGCAATCATAATCGCTTCATTGTAGTATACTTTTAGCATGCGATTATATAATTATTTATTTAAACAAAAAATCATTACAGCATTGAAAAAACAGCAATGTATTTTTGTCCCTACTGATACAGTTTGTGGATTACTAGCCAAGGATGAAAAAGTTATTTATGATATTAAAGTTCGTGATTTATCAAAGAAAATTATTTTATTAGTTGCTGATGCAAATAGTATTCCTAATTTAAGTGATGTTCAACGACAATTTCTAGAAACTTTTTGACCCGGTGCAGTGAGTGTGATTAAAGGAGGAATAGCATATCGTTCTCCCAATATCAAACCATTATTGAAAATTTTAAAAACTGTTGGACCTTGTTATTGTTCATCAGCCAACATTTCTGGTAAGGAAGTAATTAATGATTACAAAGAAGCCCAAACAATTTTTGGTGATCAAATCATTTACGTTACTAATAAATTTAAAGGTAGTAATTGTGCTTCTACTATTGTTGATATTGATAGTTGAAAAATACTGAGAGAAGGAGAAAAAACTTCTGAAATATTGAATTTTATAAATGAGATAAAAAATATCAATTAATTTTTATTATTCTTTAACCTTTAAATGTTAAAAAATATTATGTTTCAATAATTGCTTTATTTATATATAATATACATATTAATTTTTAATAATATATAGAGGGAATATGAGCGAAAAAATTTTAATAACTCAAGCAAAACAAAAAGAACTACAAGAAGAACTTACTAATCTTATTGAAGTTGAAAGAAAGAAAGTAATTGCTGAACTTCAACAAGCAAGAGAACAAGGTGACTTGTCTGAAAACGCTGATTATGATGCAGCTAAAGGACAACAATTTGAAATTGAAAAAAGAATTAGTGAAATTCAAGATATTTTAGAAAATTGTAAAATTATTTCTGATGTTTCTAAATCTAGTGATGTTGTTTCATTAAATTCATTTGTAGAAATTGAAGATTTAGAAGATCACGAAAAGATGAAAATTCAAGTTGTTACTTCTATTGAAGCTGACCCTGACCAAAATAAAATTTCTAATGAAGCACCATTAGCAAAATCAATTTTAAACAAAAAAGCCGGTGAAGTAATCGAAGTTAAGGGAATTGAACAAAACTATAAGGTAAAAATTCTTAAAATTTCTACAACTAAATTTTAAAAATCATATTCCTTATTGTATAATTACAATGGTCTCGCATTATATGGACAGGTAGCGAAGTGGCCAAACGCAGCTGACTGTAACTCAGCCACGAGAGTTTCGATGGTTCGAATCCGTCCCTGTCCACCATTATTGGCCTGTAGCCAAGCGGTAAGGCAGAAGATTTTGATTCTTCCATGCGTAGGTTCGATCCCTACCAGGCCAGCCATATGTCTTTTTAGTTTAAGTTAGTAAAACATTTGAACAAAGATTGTGGTGCAAATCCACAAAAAGACAAAAGAACAATGCCCCATTAGCTCAGAGGTAGAGCATTTCACTTTTAATGAAGGGGTCGAAGGTTCAATTCCTTCATGGGGCACCATTTTAATTGTGCAGGTATATATTTAATATATACCTATTTTGCTGGAGTGGCGGAATGGTAGACGCACAGGACTTAAAATCCTGTGATGGCAACATCGTGAGGGTTCAAGTCCCTCTTCCAGCACCATTTTGCAGGTGTAGTTCAATGGTAGAATTATAGCCTTCCAAGCTATTTACGTGGGTTCGATTCCCATCACCTGCTCCATTTTATGATAAAACTCTCCTTTTGGGGAGTTTTTTTGTTTTTATCTAACCTAAACTTGTTATTATAACTATGTTATAATAATACTAAGGAGATTTTTATAAATAACAAAAAAAGAAAATATTTTGGTTTATTTATTACACTAGCTGCTATTTCAGCTAGTTGTTTTGCCATTCCTGCGTTGTCTAACAATTCATCTTCTATTGCTTCTAAAACTACTAATGAAAATTCATCTAGTGGTAATGGTTCAACAAGTTTGTATGAGTCTATTACAGAAGCTCCGGAAAGCCAACCTCATATTATCAATGGGTCACCACAACTATATCCTGGAGTAAGTGATATTTTCTATGGTTCACCTGATTTCTATAATTTGAACCCAAAAACTCCATATGGGTCAATTGCTGTTAATAACTTAAGAAAAGGTATTAGTTTAGTTTCGAATTCAGGGATTGTCATGTGATCAGCTTTTGTTGCTGACCATCCAGGATGAAAAACATATAGAGTAAATCCTTATGCTTTTTCAGTTGAATCTGTTGCTTATGCCGCTGATCAAAATGCAGTTATTGTATTAGTGAGAACTGGAACTACTCTTAGAACTAATTTTGCTCTTGTGGCTTATGATGCTACTACTGGTGTTCCTCTTGATGGGATTGTTTCTAAAATTTATGAAACAGGTGATTACAATAACAATTATAGTTATCACCTTTCTATTGCTTACAATAGTTACAGCAAAAATATATATTGCTATAGTACAACAAAAGTTGCCAATTATGATTCTGTTATCTCGGTTTATAGTTTTGATCGTAGTAGTAGTACTCCTTTTTACAGTATGGGAACTGCTGGGAGAGATTTGTGGGAAAGCGGAACTGCACCAAATCAACCTGGACGTAATGATTTATTAATATCAATTGCCATTGATCAAGAAAATGGATGAGTATATGGTTTATTCCAAAGTTATGATAGTAGTTTGGCTGGTGCTCGAAATTCACTTTATGTTATCCCAATGAGCTCTAATTTTGCTACTATTCGGGGTGCAAGAGGTTATTATTTGCCAATTCCTGAATCTTATGATACTAATTATGTGATAATTGATGACCCTATCTATAAACCTGATCGTATTAAGGATTTACGTCCAATAATTAATTCTCCTTCTTACATTGTCCATAAAGGTAGTTATGATTATTGATATGGTTTATATATTACCAATCACTATAGTAGTCCACAAAAATTATATGATTTTGTGGTTGAAATCAATCCTTCACGTGGGACTAGTACTCCTCCTACAATTAACCGAGCAGTTTCAAATATTCTCTTAACAGACATTTATCCTGGTACTCAATTAGCTATTGATGCTAACCAAGATGCAATGGCATATGCGGTTGTAGACTCAAGAGGGATGTTATCTAATAAGATCATTAAGTACAAAGAAGGATTTGCTTATGATACATTTAACTCTTCAAGTACCTCAAAATGAGAAGGTCCAATTAATACTACATTAATTCAAGATACTACCACTAACCCAGATGGAAGTGTAGCTAAAGGTGGTACATTTAGATTAGTGAATTCAACTTTTGAACATTTTGAAAATGTTACGGGAAGAGATTTTTCTACTCATTCTATCTTTAATCTATCAACATGTATTCCCCTTAATTACAATGCATATATTTTAGGTTATTCTGGTCCTGATGCAGGTCCTAATAAATATGCTTCATTGATTGATGAAAACATGTTGAAAACAACTGCTCTTGGGGAATTAGATAGTAATCCATACCACCAAAAACCCATTGAAAGAGAAGCTTTTTGAAGAGTATTTAAACCAGCAAGTAGTGATATATATGTAGATTATAAAAATTTTAGTGCTACCCATTTAGTTGCTGATGATACTAAAGGTACATTAAATTTTGATATTACAATCCCATATCAAGTGGGTGGTACTTATTATAAAAATGTCATTCAAGGTGTTTATATTAATAATTTCCCTCAAATTATTGGAGAAACAGCGATTAAATTAAGTCAAGTGGATGCGAACCGTTTTAATAATGTGAAGAGTATTTCTGGTTATGACCCAGCTGATCCTTCAACAGCTCCTAATATGCTTTTTGCAATGGCAAGAAACAGATCACCTGTGCAATATTCTCTTGACCAATTCAAAGAAATGATAGCTAGTGTAATGATTAATAAACCAACATCTTTTAATCCAAGAGATAATCTTTTAATTACCAATGATAACATTACTTGCAATTACAAGGCTGGAACTGTCACTGTTCGTAATATTAAAGTTAATAAATGATATTCTGCTGCTCATGAATTAAGGGATGATGAAAAATTAATTAAAGATACATTAGTATTTAAAGGATTTACTGAAGGAGAATTAACTGGCTTAAATACAACTTTCCCTTATGTTGCTCCAAGATCAATGACTATTGAAGATTTTTATAAACCTGCTGGTAGTCCTCCTTCTTGAAACTTTTCGACAGTCAAATCTTATATTGCAGATAGATTAGTAAACTTACCTTTTAGTTTTAATTTTGTTAATGACATTGTCTTTGATGATAATGATACTAATGTAATTATTAATAATGAAGAAGGTACTCTTACTATCAAAAAATTTAATTTAATGAAGTGGTTTGATAAAGATGGTAAGTTGCATATTGACGAACCTTCAGCTGATTTTTCCTTAACCATTACAGGTTTTATTAGAATTACATCAGCAACACAAGTAAGAAATGAATATGTAACTTTTTTACCGCATCTTTTACCAACTGATATTTCAGTAGATGAAGTAAAGAAAATTATTAATTCTATTGCCATCAATGCCCCTAAAGATTTAAAAGATAGTGAAATTACCTTCGCTAGTGATACAGATTATGTGACTGATAATATTAAAGGAACTATTACTGTTACTCCAACTTTTGCTAGAGCTTTTAATGATAAAGGAATGTTAGAAAACAACGTTAAATTAAATACAGTGGTGCTAAAAGGATACCGTGCTGTTAACCCTACTAAATTACCTGATGACTGAAATTTTGGCAATTACTTATATTTAGCTAGCGCTTTGGTAAATGAAAAAGATTATCCTAACTTAAAGAAAATGATTGCTTATCACATTCAAGATTTACCACAAAATCTTGAACTCCATCCTAACTTCAATTATATGGAAGACATAATTTTAGAAAAGGTAACTTCATCAAATCTAGATGGAACAATTGATTTAGACTTAAAATTAAATAAATACTACAATGACAAAGGATTATATTGTAATTCTGGTTTTACACCACAACATATAACAATTAGTGGATTTAAAACAATTTTTGGAGAAACTAGTTTTGAAAGATCATATCAAATCGGAATGACAGATATTTTGCCACAAACTGTGGAAAAAACTTTTTTAAGTGAATTATTAAAAAATGTCGGTAGAAATATTCCTCCTGATTTTAATCCAGATACCGATGTTACTTTTGATAACCTTGAAATTTTGCCTTTAGAAGGAAAAATTTCTATCACTCCAATTCTTAGCAATTATTATGATAGTTTAGGAAATCAAAAAACTGTTCCTAAGATTTTCCCACCAATTGATATTTTAGGATTTAAGAAAACTGCTCCTACTTCTTTTGATCCACAACGTTGAGTTTTTGGTACAAGTGATGAGATCGCACAAGAAGTGGCCAATGATTATGATAGATTAAAAACCCTTTTAATGATGAAAATCATTAATTCCCCAGTTGGTTTCTCAGAAGATGACTTTGATATTATTAAGACTTTTTATTCCAACCGTCAAGGTTCAGTTACGGTAACACTTAAGTTGAAAAAATATTATGATGATTTAGGATTCTTGAAAGAAGATAATAAGTCACCAATCTTTAGTTTAACAATTTATGGTTTTTATATTGCTACTTCTAAAACTGATATTTCACCTAACATCGATGTCCATAATCCATGAAAAACAGGACAAGAATTATCAATTGATGAATTAAAAGAACTTTTAATTCAAAACTTCAAAAATCTTCCTCCTTCTTTCACACCAGAAAATATTTTATTAACTAGTAAAGATATTGAATATTCTAATAAAGAAGGGTTATTAATTATTTCTAATTTAAAGATTAATAAATATTTTGATCAAAATATTGTTTTACAAAACAATGAAAAGATTTTTTCCAATATTGTTTTAAGAGGTTTTAAAAAGACACAAACAACCATTATCCCAATAGATAATTGACATTTGGGCGATTTTAATATCTTACCTACTGAATATATTAAAGATGACAATGAATTAAAAACATTGATTGCTAGTAGAATTATTAATACTCCATTAGACTTTGATCCTGCTACTAATATTGTTTTAAAAGATATTCAGGCAGAAAATAGTTTGGGTTCAATTAAGGTAAGTGTTTCATTAAATTATTATTATGATAGTAATGGATTATTAAAAACTGATTTATCTGCACCAGTAGATATTATCATTTCAGGATTTTATATTGTTTTAGGTCCAACTAATTTTATTACAGAAATTAATAGTCATCAACCAAATGTACCACCAACTAATATTTCTAAAACTGATATTCAAAATATCTTATTTAATGCAATTAGTAATCCACCTCCAGGATTATTACCAACTGATATTATTATCCAAGATAGTGATATCCAATATAGTAATAATACTGGAAATATTAAAGTTATCCCTTCTCTTGGGCAATGAATAAATAAAGATTTATTATTACAAACAACTGAGAGACAATTTGATGAAGTAACCATTACTGGTTTTAAATTGATTAATGCTACCACTATTGATAATTTCTGAAATGTGGGGAATGATCAGTTAACTCCTGAAGAACAATTATTAGTTAGTAATAGTGAAACACTTATCAAACAATTAATTTATAATAATGTTTTAAATAAACCGCTTGATTTTACCTTAAACGACATTAATATTGTTTCTGCTACTCCTATTAACACTAAAGGTGCAATTAGAGTGACTTTTAAATTGAATAAATTCTACGATGATAAAGGAATTTTGCAAACTACTGGATTCCCAGAAAAAACAATTGAAATCCTTGGTTATCATAGTGTTCAATTAACCCAAATACCTGATAGTGGATGATTAGGAAATCCTAATTATTTAGCTAGTGATTTCTTAAATCCTAGTATGTTTGACACTCTAAAAGAAATGATTTATCGAAGAATATTAAATTTACCTCCTAATTTTAATTACAAAGAAAACATTGTATTTACCAAAAATTCAAGTGGTGATTTTAATATAGTTCCTAATAACTCAGCAGGAACTTTATCAGTTGGCATTAAGATTAAACATGCTTATGGAAGTAATGATAATGGAAAAATCGATGTGGAAGGAAAATCAAGCAATTTGAATGCCACTATTCGATTCACAGGTTTTTATACACAATTAGGTACTAATATTCATACAAGTGTGCAATTATCACAATGTCGTGATTTAATTCCGCAATTAGTTGCTAATGATGAAACTTTATTAAAGGACATCATTTTCAAGAATCGTCCAGGAATCTTTGATAATCTGCCACCAAAATTCAGTGTACATGATATTGTTAGTGCCAATGTTAGAGAAGTTAACAATAAGAATGGAACTTTAAAAGTTCTTTTAAAAATTAAGAATTATTATGAAAAAGAAAATGGAAATATTGTTAATGATGAAAAGAAACTTCTTGAACAAACTATTCTTTTAAATGGTTTCTCTGCTTCTAATGCCACTATCTTTATGAATGAAAAACCAATTTACCTACAATCATTAAGTAAAGAATTATCTTCACAATTTAATGCTTCTCCTTCACGTTGAACACAAAAATGAAAAACCATTATTGAGCAAAATATGCAATCTTTTGTAACTAATCTTCCAACCATTTTTGATATTAATGCTGATATCAATAAAGTTACTGTTTCTAATATTAATGATGCTGAAGGTTCTTGTAGAATTACAGTTAACATTAAAAATTATTTCCTTAATGATGATCAATGTACTTTACAAATGAAACCTACTGATATTAATTTTGTAGTTTTAGGTTTTAAGAAGAGTTATGCAAGTTCTATTAATTCAGAAATTACTTTAAAAAATATTAATATTGATGGAACTAATCAATTAGCTCAAAATTATTTAGCTTCTTATGTCTTTGGTAATAGTAGTATTTTAAATAATATTATTGTAGATAACAAGAATATGATTTTCAACAACCTTCCTGAAAACTTCAATCCTAGTAAAAATGTTACTATTAAACCTGTTTCATATAATAATAAAAACGGTTCAATTGTTTTAAATGTTTCCATTACTAATTATTACAATGAAATTGGTTCATTAGAACAAGTTACTCCACTTACTAAAAAAGTCACTATTGATGGTTTCAAACAAATTGTAGCAACAACATATCGAGAAGAAGTAAAACTTGATAGTATATCCAATATTTTAGCTACAAGTATTACCAATGATGAACTAGTAGAATGCATTTATGATAATCGTGAATTAATATTCAAAAATACTTTACCAGAAATGACTTTAGCACAATTTAAGAGCTTTTTTGTTATTGATAAATTAGATAGAAATAATCGTGAATCAATGATAGTAGTGACTGCTAAATTAGGTGCTTACTTTGATAAGGATGGTAATGCTATTGGAGACAATAAAAAACCAATTGATATCAATCTTACAATTTTAGGATTTAAGCAAAATAAAAACAACACTATCATTAGAGAAAAAACAGTTCTAAATGATTATAAAAATGTTTTAGCTTCACAAAATTTAAATACCGATTTCATTAAGAATATTGTAATTGCTTATAAAGACATTATTTTAATTAATGCTCCTGCTACTTTAATGTCAAGTGAATTTGACGTTAGTAATTGAACTGCTAATAACAAAGAAGGAACAATGAATTTTGATTTGTCATTAAAGAAGTACTACAACGATAATGGTGTTTTGGTGGATGCTACCAATCCTTCTAGTGGTCTTAAACCTTTAGAAACCAATATCACTGTTGGTGGTTTTGAACGTTTAGTGCCAACTACTATCGGAACATTAGAATTAGGTAATTCTCGTAATATTGTTTCTAATATAGGTAGTTCATCACTTGCTCCTTCTTATTATCGTGATTTACCAATAGATGTTGCTGAACAACAATTAAAAGATATTTTAATCAATAGAATAGCTGGTGGAGAAGTAAATAATATACTTAATGATAAGTTATTTATTTCTGATTTCAAATTTGATCCTTCATCTGCAAATGATGAAACTAATTCTTTAGTGGTGTCTTTCACTTTATCAAATTTCATTACATTAGATGGTTTTGTTTCTAACCCTGAACAATTTACATTAACAATGAATGGTTTTGGTGCTTATAAAGAAGCAACTTTATCAAAAGACACTCTTTACTACATTATGATTGTAGCAATTGTTTATTTATCAATTTTATCTGTTGCTATTATTGCTTATATTTCATACACTGCTATTAAATGAAAAAAAGGTAAGAAATAATGATAGCTATTTTAGTGCTTATTCCTATTGTTATTATTGCGTTAATTTCTATTGTTCATCCCTATGTTTATAAAATTACTGGAAAGTATTATTTCATTGCCACACTGGCTTTTTGTTTCTTTCTTTATTTTTTTATAGTGAGATATTTGCCTGATGCAAATTATGCTGTTCATCATCTTCAAGAATTAAAAAATAAAAATGAACAATATCAGTATTCTTTCTATTTTTCTAAAATTCTTTTATTAGATTTATGTCCTTTGACAACTGCATTAATTACACTTTCATTAATCTTTGATCCAACTAAAAATATTGCGAAAGTGATTGCACCATTAGGAATGATTGGATCAGTTGTGACATTATTTGGTGGTGTACCGATGGATATTGCTAGTAAACACCTAGAGTGAAAAGAATTTGCTAATTATATTTTTCTCGGTGTTTACAATGGTGATACTCTTAATCGTCTTTATTATATGATGCATTTAATGCTACTAATAATTTCATGAGTAACATTATTAAATGCTAAACAATTTACTAAGTGATCTATGCTGGGAGCTCATTTGTTTTTTCTAGGTTTCTTAATTTATGCCATTACTTTAAGTCGTTGTTTAAATATTACAAATAATGTAACTGGATTAGTAGAAAATGATTGGTATGGAGGAGGCGTTTATAATCAATATGGAGCTGTTTATAATATGCTACCAATGTCCTTTCCAGGAATTATCTTTTTTTGGTATTTTGTTGCAGCCATTGCCCACTATACAATATGTTTTGTTAAAAATTATTTCACTTCTGATTGTTTTAAGTTATCTTATTGCAACAAAAAATTCTACCAAAAATGAAAACATCAAGGCTTCTTGTACAAGATAATGTGAAAAACAGATATATGATATGACACATTAGTGAATAAAATAAAAGAAAAATGTTTTTGCTAATCATGCTTTATAGATAAGTGCGAATTACTTACTATGAACTAGATTTTGAACTAGTCATCTAAATTAAAATAGTGGTATAATGAAAAGGTTAGTTATTCTATGAAATAGAATAAGGTAAAAACATGGAAATCAAAGATGCTCTCATTAAGTACAAAAAAGACGTTCAATTAATTCAACAAGAATTAAATTTAAATGATGCTCAACTAATTGAAAAATTAATATCGTTAATTAATATTGAACAGGATTTGGTATTAAGTAAGGTTTCTTATACTTTAAAAGATAATCATAAAATTTTGGATGATATTTCTTTCCGAATTCAACCAGGAACTTTTCATGTGTTTGTTGGTAATAATGGTGCTGGAAAATCTACTACTATGAAATGTATTGTAGGGTTGAACAATAAATATGAAGGTTCTATTAATTTTGGTGATACTGATAATTTAGACCGCAGCAAAATATTTTTTGTACCTGATAATCATAATAAATTGCCAACTAATGTTAAGACTAGAGATTATTTACATCAAATTATTAAATTGTTAACTAACTTTAATAAAGTTAAAATGGACGAACAAATAGATTATTATGCTAATAAATTTGATTTCTCACATGAATTAAATAAAAATATTAACAAGTTATCTACTGGTGAAAAACAAAAAGTAATGATTGCTTGTGCATTAATTGTTAATCCATCATTCATTATTCTTGATGAACCATTTGGTAATTTAGATCCAACATCTCGGTATATTATTATGGATGAAT
>JAHHTI010000015.1 GCA_020024735.1 Mycoplasmataceae bacterium
TGTTCAAGTTTTTGTTATTTCAATAGTACAAAAGTAGTGTTTATTTTATCATAATTTTCTCAACTCATTTACTAGGAAGAATAAATTTTTTTAGAAACATTTTTATGATTATACAAATTCAAATTTTTAGAAAATAGCAGACGAAAGTTCAATACCATAAAGGGTTTTTCATAAAAGTACTAAAATAAATAACTTTGATTTCCACTAACAATTCAAACATATGGACAACTAAAAAAATATGAAAGATAGAAAATTTTGCTATCATAATATATTACTATACTTTAAGGAGGAAAATATGATAGTAACAAAAAAAATTGAAGACTTTTCTACAACTGTAGTAACAGGTGATAACCAAGTTAAAACTATGAAGTTAAGTCACATGATGGGTAAAAAAGGAATGGTATTATTCTTCTATCCAAAAGACTTTACATTTGTATGTCCATCTGAAATTATTGCATTCAATAATAAATATGAAGAATTCAAAAGTAGAGGATATGAAGTAGTAGGATGTTCTGTTGACAATGAATTTTGTCATTTAGCATGAAAAAATACTGAAGTTAATAAAGGAGGAATTGGTCAAATTTCTTACCCTTTAATTTCAGATATGAATAGAGAATTATCTACTTACTTCGATATCTTATTTGAAGATAGCGTTGCTTTAAGAGCAAGTTTCTTAATTGAAAAAGATATGACTGTAAGACATGCTGTAATTAATGACTTACCTCTTGGAAGATCTATTGATGAAATGCTAAGAATGACTGATGCTTTAAATTTCTTCAAAGAACATGGTGATGTATGTCCTGCTAACTGAAGAAAAGGACAAGCTGCTATGAAAGCAACTCCAGAAGGTGTAAAAGAATACCTTTCAAAAAATTCTGAAGATTTAAAATAATTCACTTTTATTATTGTCTTTATTGTAAAAGCTCTCTTAAGTAGAACCTACTAGGAGAGTTTTTATTATCTAATTTATTATAATTTTCACAATGAATGACTTAAAGGACTAATTTAAGGAAACATATTTAATAATTAAATTACTCAATTGCAAATTAATTATCTATTCTTAGCAAAAACAATGATATAACATAAATGTATACAAAGAATAGTATTCTTTTGTAGATGTTGTTATCAAGGCAAGAAAAGACCTTAATCTCATCAACATCATTAAAATATGTCCCTTTAGCTCAATTGGATAGAGCGTCTGACTTCGGATCAGAAGGTTGAGGGTTCAAATCCTTTAAGGGACGCCATTATTCTAGTGTAGCATAAGTTAATGCTTCCATTGTAAGGTAAGATATAGGTTCAAATCCTATAACTAGAACCACACTAAAAACAACCGAGAAAAGTTGTCTAAATGATATACGAAAAAGTTTCAAAAAAGCAATTCTAAAATTGTTAATATTTTATTCATAAAAAAATGTATTTTTTTTAGTAGTTTTATGATATATTAAAAACAATATTTATTTTGTTTTAAGGAGACCAGAATTGGAAAAAAGCTTCATCAACTTTATTGGTTTAAATAAGGTTTATGACAACGGTTATGTTGCAGTTAAAAAATTTGATTTAGAAATTAAAAAAGGTGAATTTGTAACTTTTTTAGGACCTTCGGGCTGTGGAAAAACAACCGTTTTAAGAATGCTTGCTGGTTTTGAGTATCCTACACAAGGGAGAATTTTACATAATAACATTGATATTAAAGACATTTCTGTTCACGATCGTCCTACTGCCACTGTCTTTCAAGATTATGCCTTATTCCCAAATATGACTGTCAAACAAAATATTGAATATGGTTTGAAAATTATGCGTGTTCCTGATAAAGACATTGATGAAGAAACACTAAAGAAAGTAGAAGAGATTTACCAATCATGTCTTAAAGAATCTCAAGATAAAATTAAGTCAATTGAAAAGACAAGAATTTCTTTATTAAAACAAATTGAAAAATGTGAACGTGAATATGAAAAAAAGAAAACATGACTTGAATTCAAAAATATGCGATACAACGAGTTCAACTTTACCATTGAAAGTTTAGAAGAAGAACTTTATCGTAAATATGGAGATGATTTTACTTCAAAACAATCCTTAGGTAATATCATCAAATCTAAATTAAATATGATGTTATTGAAAATGAGAATCTCTTATCGTTTTGACATCTCAACCACTGGTATGAATGATATTGAAAAAGAAATTCATCGTATTACAAAAATCTATAGCAGTAAATGCATTTTGGATAAAAAGTACGATAATTTAAAAGATAAATATAATGATTTAGACTTCAAGATTTCTTATTGACAAAACTATCCAATATTACAAAAAGAAAAGTTTATTAAAAATCATATTTCACGTAAATTAACCAAGGATGAAATAAATGAAAGAGCATTAAAAGCCATTGAACTTGTTGGTTTAAAAGGTAAAGAATTGTCAATGCCAAAACAATTATCTGGAGGAATGCAACAAAGAGTAGCACTTGCTAGAGCAATTGTTATTGAACCAGAAATCATTTTATTAGACGAACCGCTTTCTGCTCTTGATGCTAAGGTAAGAACACAGATGCAACAAGAATTAAAAAGATTACATGAAGAATTAAAAATTACTTTTATTTTAGTAACACACGATCAAGAAGAAGCTTTAGCCCTAAGTGATAAAGTAGTAGTAATGAGTCAAGGACAAATTGAACAAGTAGGAACTCCTAATGAAATTTATGATTATCCAGCTAATAAATGAGTTGCTAAATTTATTGGACGAGCAAACTTCTTTGATGCTAAATTTATTGGAAATCACCAAATCGAATTAATGGGATTAACTCACTCAGTAGAAGAATGTTATAGTTTTAAAAAGAATACTAAAGTCACAGTGATGATTAGACCAGAAGATTTTGATGTGGTAAAAAAAGATAAAGGATACATGAATGTAACTGTCACTTCAGTTAACTATAAAGGGTTACTATGAGATATTAAATGTGACTATCAAGGACAAGTTGTTTTAATTGAAGGTATCAATAAAGTAGAAGTAGGAACTCAAATTGGATTGAAATGAGATATGGAAGATGTTCATTTAATTAAAGAGGAAGAAGATGACTAAAGATTTTTCTGCTCTTAGTTTAGCTAACAACAATAAACAATATAAAACTAAAATTAATTGAAAGAAAACTAGTCTTTGATTACCTTTTTTACTTTTGGGAATTGTTATGATTTTACTTCCACTTGCAATGATTTTAATTATTGCTTTTATTCCTGTGGATGGTGGTAGTGTTAATGATAATTGAAGTATTTTAAATGCAACTATATGAATGAAAATCTTTAAATCATTAGGAATTGCTATTTTATCTACCATTATTTGTTTATTAATAGCTTTTCCTTTTTGTTATTTTACGACACAAATTAAATCCAAAAATACCAGAAAGTGAGTTTTCCTTCTGATTTCTATGCCAATGTGATTGGGTTCTTTAATTATCTTAATTAGTTTAAAAATGCTATTTGATAAAGTTAATGGAGAAATCAATAGTACATATGGAGATATTTATTCGATAATTGGGATTATCTATTTATATCTTCCTTATATGATTATTCCTCTTTACAATGCTTTAGAAGAATTACCTAGAAATATTGTTTTGGCTTCTCGAGATTTAGGAAGAGGTTCTTTCTACACTTTCTTTAGAGTGATTGTTCCTTACACTAAGGAAGCTTTATTATCTGCAATTACTTTAGTTTTATTACCAGCAATGACAGTAGTAGCTGTACCGCAATTCTTAAATAATGATCCCAATGGTTCTTTAATTGGTGACATTGTTAATAGTCAAGCTATGCAAGCCACTGAAAGTAAAATTGCTCTAGCACGGGTTTGTGTGATGACACTAATGATTAGTCTTGTAATGTTTATAGTTTATCTGTTAATTTCCAAAGCTCCAGCAGTATGAAGAAAGATAATGATTTATAGAACTAAGAAAGGAATGAAGAATGCAAAATAATTTAAAAAGTTGACTAAAAAAATCTTATATTGCAATTATTTTAATGATTATTTACATTCCATTAATTTTTATTGTTATATGGTCTTTTACTAATCCTAGTGAAAAAGATAATATAACTTCAGATGCTAGTAATGGATGAGGTGGAGGAAACTATTTGCAATTAGTGCAAAATCAAGACTTTCTTAATGCTTTATTAAACACATTTATCATTGTCGCCATTGTCACACCAGTATCAGTTTTAATTGCTACCATTACTTCTTATTCTATTTGGAATAACCGAAAAGGATTCGATGCCACCACGCAATTTATTTCCAAGATAAGTTTAGTAAATCCAGAAATTATTACTGCCATTAGTTTGACACTGCTTCTATCTTCAACATGAATTGCTATTGGATGTAATTTTGGTTTCTTTACCATTATCTTATCACACATCTCTTTTTGTACGCCTTATGCGCTAATTGTAATTTATCCACGGATGACCAAATTTAATAAAAATCTTTTAGATGCTTCTAATGACCTTGGATATAATGCTACACAAACTTTCTTTAGAATTGTCATTCCTTACTTATTGCCTTCTATTGTTGGTGCCATTGGTATTGTAGCTGTAATGTCATTTGATGATTTCATTATCACCAACCTAGTAAGAGGAAGAGTTCCTACAATTTCTTCTGAAATGTATCTAATGGCTAAAGGTATTAAAGGATGAGTAGTGGCACTAGGAGCTATTCTAATTACTACATTCATTACCATAATTTCAATTAAATCATTAATTGGTCATATTAAAGAAAAGCATACTAACAAAACAATTATTTATAAAAACTACAAGAGAAAGGAGGGAAAAGATGAAAAAGTTCAAAAAAATATTTAACACCATTTTAGTATGTACTGTGTGTGCTCTTCCATTTTTCCCTGTAAGTTTGTTAATTTGAAAAGCTTCTACTACCCAAAATGACTTTGTTTTAGCCAACTACCAATCTTATATTGATAATAAAGGAAATGATAATCCTAATGATGGACCAATTTATCCCTCAGTGGCAAAACACTTATCAGATGAGTTTGGTTTATCATATGATTACTTTGAAACTGCAGAAGCAGCCTTAAATTTAATTAAGAAAAACACTGCTGATATAGTTAATACTACTACTTATGATTTAGTAAGTTGAGTAAAAGAATCAAAAGATAATAATATTCCTATACAAAAAATAGATTGAGCAAAGTTTAATATTCCTGGAGTAAAAACAGCTGATGATGCATTAAATTTATTTATTCCATCTCTACACGGAGTTTTAACTGGATATGATCTTAATGGTAATGGTTCTATCGGTGAACCTGAAGATAATTTGTTAAACTATGGAATTCCATATTTTTTACAAGATTATATCTTTGCTTATCGTGGCAATGCTATTCCAGAATTAGAACCTAATCCAGAATTAGAATCTGACCAAAAATCTGACCTAACTTGAAAAAAGTTAATTGATACTTTATCTAAAAATGGTATTAAGGAAAGATTTGCTGCGACTAAATATCCACAAATTTTTGCTGTAGAAGATCCACGTTCTTTTTTGTCAATTGCTAATAATATTTATGTGGCAGAAAATCCAGGAAAAGAACCTTCATATAGTTTTGATGCTATTGTTGATCGCTATATGGATTTAGCAAAAAGATTTAATAAGATATCAAACAATGTCATGGCTTTAAATCCAGATGCCAATGTTGTTTTAAATAAACTAGCTACTGAACAAGTACAAGGGGCTTTTTGTTTTAATGGTGATGCCTTATTTGCTTCCTTTGGTGGTGATGAAGGTGATGAAGCTTCACCTACTAACTTTCATGTGGTAAAGCCTACTGATGCTATTGCTGCTTTAGATATGTTTACTATTAATAGTAATTTAAGTGGCGATAAACTAAATAAAGCTTATGATGTATTAGGACAATTATGTTTAGGCATCTATCAAGATGAAAATAAAAATAATGTCTATCCAGGAACAGATACCTATGATCCTGAACTATCATGAACATATAGAAACTTTGATTATGTAAACTATACTGCTCCATTAAAAGCTATTAATGATTATATTAAAACATCTTACTTTGATGATAACCTTGAATTAAATCGTTGAAGAACAAAAATCTTTGATGTCAATGCTGCTAGTGTTGATAACTTTGAACAACCCATTTCTAATTTAGACAAATCTAATATTGCCTTTGCCTGAGTGGATTTCAAATCATCTTTAAAATAGTTTACTTTAACTTAATTTGTGAGTTCTCTAGTCACCAAATTCTAACTGTTTTCTAAGTATTGGAATAAAGCGAGCATTGTATATGCATTGCTTGTAACAATAAGGTGCTTGAATAAAAATACTTTCACATTCTCTGATTTCTATGGAAAAGAATTAGATAGCTGCCTTACGATTCAATCCCTAAATTAATCCTATTTAGTTCTATGTTCAAAAAACCAGCGCAATATAATGGAAGATTAAGAATTCTTTTTTCTTTATCAAATGAAATGTTATTGCTAGAAAAGACAATTGCATAATCAATATTTTTACATTTCATAAGATTGTTTAATGAACTAGTAGTGTAATTAGTTCCTAGTTTAATTTCAATAGGCACTACTTTATAGTTACTACTTTCCATTATTAAGTCAGCTTCGTATCTAGTATTGGAGTTTGATCTAATATAATTTTTCTCATCTTGTGCTATTTCGTTACCTCTAAAAGAGTAATAAAATAAATTGGTATTATTAATTAAACTAATTATTTCATTAATAACAAAATTTTCTGCAATTGCTCCACGTTGATTAGCATACTGATTATTATCACCTAAAAAGGTATTCATATTCATTCTAAATAAATAACTAATAAATCCACAATCATTAAAATATAACTTAAATTGAGATTCATTTTGTGCACACATTAAAGGGATAGTAGGTTTTTTTAAATTATTAATCTTGTAAACAATTTTAGAAATAAGTAAATTTCTAATAGCTGATTCATAATTTAAGTATCTAGCTGTGCTATCAATTTGTGATAATTTAAATTTATTGTGTTCACGTGAAAAAAAGGTTGGAATGTTTTCGTAGACACTTAAACATTTAGCTCTTTCTGAAGCACTTCCTAAATATTTTGAAACATCATTTTGATACCCTATATGAATTTGTTCTTTGATGCTTCTAATTTCACTTTCTGATTTACCATCTAGTTGTGCTTTAACTACTGCTGGCATTCCTCCATTAAACATAAAGCGATGCATATAATCAAGAATCATTTGATGTTCAAACTTTGGAAGAGGAACTAAATTATTGATTGAATCTTTAATTAAGTTAATGTATTCTTCTTTATGGCAAGCCATAAGATACTCACAAAAATTCATTGGGTACATAGTTCAACAATGAACTTTACCTACAGGAAAACTTTTATCTTTAACATTTAAGGTATTTCCTAAATAACTTCCTGTGCAAATTATTTTGTATTTCATATTTAAATCAACAAAAAGCTTTAAAGCAGTTTTTAAACTAGGAACTTCTTGAACCTCATCAAAGATTAATAATCATGTATCATCCAACACAACATTTTTATGATTTTCGATAATACTAATAATTTTTGCTGGTGAAGTAACATTTTGTAATTCTTGATTCATCAACTCGTCTAAAAAGAAATTAATGTAGATATGTTTGCCTGGATAGAATTCTTGAGCGAATTTATTTACAATATATGTCTTACCTACTTGTCTTGCTCCATAAAGCAAAATTGGAAGGGAATCTTTCTTGTTATTTCAATTAATCAATTCATTAAAAATTAAACGTTTCATATCTATATGATAATATAAATTATTAGTGTTTTGTTAAAAAATTAACGTTTTACTTAAAGTGTTTTGTTAAAAAATTAACGTTTCACTAAATTATTATTGTTTAATAATCTCACGTTTTCCAAAAAAAATATTTGTTCTATTTCCTTGCTATTTTAATAATATTATCTTCAATTTCAATCATAGAAGCAAAATGTAATGTTATCTATAAATCTGTTTTTATTTTGCTTTATTTTATAACCAAAACTATGACTATACAACTAATGATAAATATTCCTCTTACCTTAATGAAGTTTTAATAAGCGGTTAAGTTCTACTGCATATTCCATTGGTAATTCCTTAGCAAATTGGTCAACAAACCCTAATACTAAAAGATGTTGAGCATCATCTTCCTTAATTCCTTTTGATTTTAAATAGAATAATTGTTCGTCTGAAATTTTGGAAATACTAGCTTCATGTTCAATGAATGATGAATTATTTAAGATAATTTCCGTAGGAATAGTTTTACTTACTAAGTTTTCATCTATCAATAAGGTATCACACTTGACAAAACTTCGAGAGTTTGTAGCTTCTTCTCCTATCTTAACTAATCCTCTGAAAATTGATTTTGAATTCTCGTATCCTATTGATTCAGAAATTATTGTAGATTTAGTGTTCTTTCCTAAATGGATCATTTTTGCTCCAGAATCTTGAATAACTCCCTTACCTGCTACTGCTACTGAGATACAACTACTTTTAGCATTATCACCAACTAAAACACTGCAAGGAAACTTAATATTATGCTTAGAACCAATATTGCCATCTATTCAAGTCATAGTAGCATTTTCACCAACCTTCGCTCTTTTAGTAACATAGTTTAAAACATTATCTGATCAATTTTGAATAGTGGTATATTTCATATTAGCATTTTTTTCTACATATACTTCTACAACTGCTGCATGTAGATTGTTAGAAGAATATACAGGAGCTGTACATCCTTCCACATAATGTAAAGAGGAATTTTCATCCACAATGATTAGTGTTCTTTCGAATTGTCCAAGGGATTGAGAGTTAATCCGGAAGTAAGATTGCAATGGTTTTTCTAATGAAGTATTTGGAGGTACATAAATAAAAGTTCCTCCACTTCATACAGCGGTGTTTAAAGCAGCAAATTTATTATCAGTAACAGGTACTAATTTACTAAAGTATTTATAGAAGATTTCTGGATACATTTTTCTAGCTGTATCGGTATCACAAAATATTACTCCTTTTTCTTCTAATTCTTTAACTTGACTATGGTAGATTGCACTAGAGTCATATTGGGTAGTAATACCATTTAAATATTTTGCCTCTGCTTCCATAATTCCAAGTTTATTAAATGTCTCTTTTATCTTTGTGGGAATAGCATTTCAGTCATTTTCAACCTTGTCATTGTAAGACACATAATAGTAAAAATCATCATAATTAATTTGTGGAATATCGTGACATCATTTAGGGTTTTCTAACTTTAAAAATCATTGATATGCTTTTAAACGAATTGTCAACATTTTTTCATCTTCATTTTTTAATGTAGAAATTTGTTTAATAATGTCAGCATTTAAACCTTGAGGAACACTATTTTTTTTCATTCAAACTTCCTATAATTTTAGTTAAAGCATCTGCTCCAATACAAGCACAATTTTTACGATTAGATTGTTGATGAATATTCATAAATGCAATTAACTCTTCCATCACTTCTTCATCATATGGTTCATTCTTAATCATGGCATAATAGTTTTTTAGAAGATTTTGCAAATAACAAAAATCTTTCCCCTTGATAATATCACAAAAGATATCAGTAGAAGAAGTTGAAATAGCACATCCTACGCCATAAAATTTAGCATCAACTATTTGGTCATTCTCAACTTTTAGATATAAATCAATATCATCAATACAACTAGCTGATTTATTATGATAATTAACATAACCATCAACAAGTTTTAAATCTTCTACCTTATTAGTTGGTTGATCATAATGTTGCATAATAATATCTCTTAAAAATTGTGGATCTTTTGGTAATGCCATAATACCTAATATTTTAATATAAATATTGTTATAAGACTTACAAATATATAATGTAATGTAATTAAAGAATATAAGATTAAAATGATATGAAATTTGAAATTAAGATTTTAAAACTTTTCACAACGTATTAAAGAGAAAATCTTTAAGTGTCCAAGACCCCTTGCAAAAAAAAGAAAAAAAATTAAAATTCTTATAGAAAGAGGTGAAAAATGAAATTAAAGAAAAAATTAGGTTTTACTTGTGCTTTGGCGTTTGGAACAGTGGCATCGGTTATTGTTGGTTTTACTGTAGTTAGTTGTTCTGCAAATGAAGCAGCACCTTTTTATACAACCAATGTAGTTTATGAACCAACAGACACTTTAAGTAAAAAAATTAGTCGATCTAATTTAGAAACATTTAATCAAAAAATTGTTGATGCTAATCCAAAAATATTTAAAAACAATAGTGTTCAAGATTTAACGAGTATGTTTCCTGAAACAAAACCAGGTGAAAGTTTAAAAGCACAAGCGTCTAATCAAAATATTACTACTAATTTAACTGGTGATAAATTAAGTTTTGTTATTTCATACCACCTTTTAATGGAAATAAAAAAAATAATCGATATTCCAAATACACCAATGATTGTTGTTAATCAAAGAACTGGAACATTAATGACAACAGTAATGCAATTTGATTTTAGTGCATCTTATTCTTATAACTTAACAACACCTCATTTAAAAATAACTACTCAACAAAATAATTTAAAAGTGAATGTTAATGGAATAGAAACACCTGCTGGAACAATCCCAAACTACGAACCAATGGTTGAGGATTACGTTTTAGACAAAGCAACTATGACAAATCAATTAAACACACTTTATCAAACTGGTAAAAACGAACATATGAACTTTAATCCAGAAGAAGGATTACCATTACCTCCAGATAGTTCTTCACCTCAACAAGATCCAAACCTTCCACCTAATTTTGAATGAAAAACATTTCCAAATTTACCAGATGTTATAACTTTTAAATATGGATATAGCACAGATATTCCAGAAGTAAAGTCCTTATTACCAGAAAAAACATTTGATGCACAAGTTCAAAACGTTTTTAAGACAAGAGTAAACATTGATGATACAAATGTTCAAGAAGCAATTAAAGATGGAATACATTCAACTTACTATTACGTAGTAATTCAAGACAAATTATATTGTTGAAATGAAGTGCAAATGCCAAACCCTGATACTAATGTTGTTGAAAAAATGTATAACCATACAACAGTTTCATTAGTTCCTGAAAAAAGTGGAGTTAATGATGGAAAATATGAAATAATTGAAACAGTAGATGAAGGTGGCCAAGAAGGTCCTAACACTACTACAACTTACAAAACAAGAGTTGAAATTCAAGATATATTAAGTGATTTTTCTACTAATCTTCATCCTTAATAACAACGCGCTGTTAGTCAATTTGGTGGTAAATTTTAGCCTAAATGAATGTGAGCATAAGTAGATTAGTTGAGAATCTTAACTTGTTAAAAACTAATTTTGCTAACCTTTTATTTTCTTGTCAAGAAGGACAAAATCATAAACAAGTTCTAAATCAATTAAATCAGTTAAAAGAATAATTATTTTAAACTATGAAATAAACTATGTTAATGATTGCAATATTATAGTAATTACTACTTATAATTTATAGAATTAGATTTGATGATGAATTGAAGAAAACTATTCTATAAATTGATTATTGCATTAACAATATATCACTTAAATCCTTAATATTTATTTCAAACAAATTAATACAATTTAGTTTTTTCGCCATAAAGTAAAATAGAATTAAGATAAATTGGTTTATTAGAAGTATTGACAATTTTTACCCTCAATACTTTATCTTGATTATTATTAGTATATTCTAGAATAGGTACATTAATTTCTCTTTGATTAGAAGCACATGATACATTTGTTTGTACTTTTTTATCATTAACATATACATCAAATGAACCATCGGTTTCATCTTTTCTACCAAGAATTTTAAATGCTTCTGTATGAGTTAATGTAAATTCAATCACATCTCCTTGAGCTTGTGATTTTAAATATACTCCATTAATGTTTGAGTAATTAATTTGTGGATTGTTGCTTTCATAACTTAATTTACCACTTAATTTGATAGATGGGTCATTAATTCCAAAAGCATTGTCTAAATCTGTTCGACTACTAAAGAATTTGATTTGGTCTAAAACAATTCCATCTCCACCATTTTTAAAAGTACGGTACATTTCGATATCAATTTTTGTTACATCTTGATATGCTTTAGGTAAAGTTAAGTAATATGAGTAGTATGAATATTTAGTATTCGGTGCTGTTAGTTCTTCAACATCTCCATTAGCTTTATAGAATTTAAAACGATATCAATTAGGAAAATAATCAGGATGATTATTTCCTCTAGCAAATAAAATAGTATTAATTGTTTGAGGACTTGAAAAGTCTACTTGAGTTTTAACAACATTGTATTTTTCATCAGTATTAGGAATAATTCCTTTAGTAGGACTTCAATCTTCATAACGACTATTAGCATATTTTAATACATAGAACTTCGAACGTTTTATTGGTGTAAATTGAAAACTGTATTTATCATTCGGAACATAGTTCCCAGGTGATGATAAGAATTTAACTTGATTGATTATCACTTTGATATAAGAAGTTGTGTCACTAACATAAAAGATACTTAAATCTATGTTAGTAATGTCATTATAAGGTGTATCAAAATTAATGACAATATTATTAGTTGGTAATGAACCATTACCACCAACTGGTAGTGTTGTGACGTCTCCATTCTTATGAGTTAATTGAACTTGTCAATATTGTGGAGAGAATTGTTTAGATGCTTCACTTGTTGGTAGAGTAATTTCTAGTCCACTTAATGTTTGTGGTTGATTAAATGATGCATTGATTAAACTAGGAACAAAAAACTTTGTTGAATTTGGCACATTAAATCATGGACCTGAAATTTGGTAATCGCTATCATTTTTTAACATTGGTGCATTAATCTTGGCTGGTTTTTCTTGATTTGGATCAATAAAGTTATATAGATTTTCATCAATACTAGTAGCATAATTAGATGTCATTTTTCTAGAAGTAGATTCGTATAAATGGTAATCAATTTCCCGATTTTTATATTGGAATTCTTTTGAATACAAATAATTATGCATTAACTCTAATGAAGTGTTTTTCTTAGTAACTCATGGAACTAGTACTTGATTATCAAAAGCATAAGGAGTTCCTCCTGGTTGAGGACCACTTTTTGAATCTACTTTATCCCCATTAGTAGTAACATTTTGATTCGTGAATTTAACATCTACATATCCTTTTTCATATTCTCATGTATCTGGTGTTCTATTAACTATTCCTACTTGAATTTTATGTACTTCATCTTTATTTCATTTTAATGCATTATCATAAACTATATAGTCGTGAGTTTTATTTTCAGTAGGACTATTTTTATTTGTGATATTTTGATATACTTCTTTTCCATCAATCAGGATTCTGATACCATTTTCATTTTCGTATTTTGTTCACATATAATAAGTACCAGTTTTTGGAACAACATAATTGAATTCATAAGTACAGAATGAAGTATCACCTAAGGTTAAAGCCATATTTGGAACTTTTCCATCCATATTAATTACTGGATTACAAGAATAAGGCTCTACTTTAAATTCGCCATCTTTTGGTTGATTATCTAATGATTCATTTCCCTTTAATCCCATAGCATCAAATAATACGTTATAGAAATTATCATTTGGTAAATTTTGTCATTTAACTGGTACATAACTTTGAACAACAGGACGATTAACATTTTGTCTTACTTTAATTTTTCAAGCATATCCAGGAACATAATTAGTTGGAAGTTTTGATAAACTTTCTTTAGTTGGAGTAATTTTAATATTAAATTCATCTATTTGGTCAATTGCATCAGGATTAGGTGTATAGATTAAACGTTTATTATTATTTGGGTCTAATTTTAGCGAACCACCACATTTAGAGGTTGGAGTAAACTCTAATTTATCTCACACGAAATTTTCATTATCGCAAACAATATAATTTTCAAAATTGAAATTATAAGGTTGGATAGCAGGAATTTCAAATGGTGTTGTTACATCAGTAGTATAATCAAATTCTTTGGTATCCATATTATACATATATTGTCCTGCGGCATATTGATTACCAATAAAATCAATTGCTGGGTATTTATTTAATCCCTTAATAATCTGTTTTTCTTGATTGGTTAATGAATTTTCACTAGGTCAAGGTTGCTCTGATACACCTGATCAACGTGGAGTGATACGACATAAATTTCACATATTGGTCTTAAAGTAATCTGACATAAATTCAATATATTTAATTGGTGTTCAATTACTTGAGGTAATAGGGAAATTATTAGCATTGTAGTTAGCAAATTCAGTGAAGTTATAACTACCAACAGTGTATAACAATGCTGCATATCATGCATATTCAGTCATATCCATTTTAGGATTTGTCTTTGTTTGTTCAATTTTTTGTCGAATAATCCGCATTACATTAAAAGGTGAGGATAATTTATTTCATGCAAAATGGTATGGATCTTTAATTCAATCTGGTTCAATGTAGTTATCATTTAGATTTAATTCTGAACGATATCTTCCAGCATTATTAATAACACTCATATCAAATAAATTTACAATGTTTGTTCCTGGGTGTGATTGAGCTTTAAAGAAAGCATTGTCTTGTTGAAAGTTATGGTTAATTTCATGAAGCGTTCCTCAATTATTAAAGTTTACTGGGTCTCCACCTGATAAGAATGAACCAGCTCCTCATTCAATCGGACAATAAAATACCATTCCTCCACCTCAAGCAGCAGCATCACCTCAAATATCATCACAGAACTTCATATCTAGAATTTCGGTTCTTGAACTTCCTTGATATCTTCCAGCAAAATTATTACTTAGCAATAAGAAGTTATCTCATTTTTTAGATACCTCTTGAGGATATACAAAGTCCTTAGCAAAGATTGTTCCACATTGATGAGTTAGTGGATTACTAAAAGGAATATTAGCACTATACAAGGAAGACAAAATTGCAATATTAGGCGATGTTATTGTTCCTGCTATTACTTCTTTAATTTGCTTATTTCAATCATCTAAGGTTGTATATCCATCAAAATAACTTAGAGATTTTACAGCATTATTAATAGTAAATTGAATAGGGTCACCAAAAGATAAAGAATTCTTATCATTATGAACAGGACTAGTAAAATTAATGGAAATATTTCCACCAAATGGAGTACCGAATGAGTAGGTATATTGATTAACTGCAGTCATTTCATCTCATGTACTACTATTCAATGTGAAATATGATCTTACTCGTGGATAACGATTAGAAACCATACCAGAAGCATCTGTTCTATCCATTGCATCTCAATAGTTTTCATTAATTTGAATTTCTAGTGAAGCATTAGAATCTTTGAATAATTTTAATTGTTCTTCACTAAATTGCAAAGTAATAATTTCTCCTGCAGGAGCGTACAATCCTAAAGCTTGAGGTCCTCTTATAGCAGTAGACATTGTAAATTGGGTATCCACAGCTTGTGTTTCATCTTGAACATTTTTAGAATAGAAGTTTGAAGCTGCAGGGTGTTTCTTAAATCTTTTATTATTTATTTCTTCTTTAATGAATGCAGGATCAGCATATCCACCAGGATAAGGTAATTCACCTTTATCATTGGTTTTAGTATCAGGTGTTTCTTTAAGTACTAAATCAACTAAATCTAATTTATTAGTTGTGCCTGGTATAGTAAGATACCCATTAGAAATTGCACTATTACCACTTTCTTTCAGTTCGTAGTTACAATTATAACCAGGATATTGAAATCCATCTTTTTCATATTTTTTCATTAATTCTGTATCATAAACTTCTTTATTAAGTTTTCTAGGATGAGTACCAACTTCCTTTTGATAAAATAATGCTTGTTGTGTGAACCCTTGAAACTGATGAGAAAGCAAATTTTCAGAAACTATTTTAGTTGGATAATAAGTTGTTGAGACATAAGTAAAAGGAGTGCCATCTTTGTATTCATTAAAACCTTCAATGTTCTTGTTTGGTTTTTTATCAAATTGTAAAAGGACACTATATCTTATTGGACTAAAATTACCATCTTGTTTCATCGATACTTTAACAATCTTAGACCCGCCCATTTCACTAGCAAGATTTTTATTTAAATAATCTTTAATGGTAGAACAAGTAAAATCAACTTGTGCTTGATCAGTCATTTCAGAAGACTTCGACAAGATATAGTTAGTGAAACTGGTTTCTGGAAAATCAGCAGGTAAAATAACTGGTTGTTTAGTACTTAGTTTTTCATCTTCACTTTCTTGTACAATTGGTGGGGTAGCAACTGTCATTTGAGGTTGGCCAGGTAAACTTCCATTTGGTGGTGTTTGGTTAGATTGATTATCACTGCCTTTACTACAACTAGTAATGGTCATAGCAGGAATTACACTAATGAAGCTCACTCCTAATATTCCGAATAAATACTTACGAAACTTATTTTTATTTTTAATTTGAGAATTATGTTTTATGTTCTTCATATAGTACTTCCTTCTTTTATCTTTCTACCTTGAGTTTAACAAAAAAATATAAATTTTACACGCTATTAGTCAAAATG
>JAHHTI010000016.1 GCA_020024735.1 Mycoplasmataceae bacterium
GTTTGCTAGCATAGTGTTCCTTTCCTATACTGCAACTTAACTGAATTTTGCTAATAAAGGAAAGAAATTATGAATAATAAGGTACTTCTATGATGAAAAATTTTTTTATTATAATAAAGGTATATAGTTCAAAAAGTTTCAAAAAATATAATGCTAGAATATGTATGTATTACAAGGAGACAACAACCATGAACAAACAAAAAAAATTCAAATTGATCAGCTTAGCCACCGTTGCTACAATTGGTACTATTGCTGCTTGTGCAATCCCAACCATTGCATCTACCACTACAAGTCAAGATATGACTATATATAATAAAAAGGAAACAAAAATGTATGGAGCAGAAAGCCCAACCAACTCTCTACCTACATTCCCTGCAAAACAAAGCGAATGAAATATTCAAGAAAATCCTATTTTTCAATCAGCGCCGCTTTATACTGATGTGACTAAAGAGGTAATTCAATCAGAAAAAGTTGCTAATTTTCTTATTCAAGTTTTGAATGAACACTATAAAGATATGATAGATTTTACAGGCATTTCAGATGAATTAAATCAACAAATAAGTAAGCCAACAAATCAAAATCTTTATTTTATATTTAATGTAACAATTTCTTATCTAAAAGGAACAGCTGTAATTCCTAAAATTGATGTTGTTAAAGGTTCTAATCCATTATTTTCTGTTAAAGGCCCTATCACTTTTACAGGTTTTGTAAAAGGTAATCCTGATGAAATTTCAACTCATTTAGATGAACAAGTTGGTTCTGCAAATATTAAAGAATTTATGTATGAAAAGTATTCTCGTTATTCATCTGATTATAGTAATGCAAACATTGAAAAAATTAATATAGAGTTAGCCAACCTTTCTAATGAAGAATTAACAAAATTAAATATTTTTAGTAATCTTGCACCTGATCCAACTACAAAACCATATAGTTTAAGAATTGAAGAAGTTCCTACTTCTTGAAGTATTGCTAAGGAGATTACTACTAAAACTTATAATGTAATCGCTTCAACTACATTATATAGAGAAATCGATAATTCCTCTGAAGGTTATGGTAATCTTACAGGTCCTCAAGAAAAAACAGTTACATATAGTTTTACAACAGAAGCATACACACCAGTTCAAGCATCTGATATTATTAGCAATAATCTAATTAATGATGTTGTTTCTAATGCAAGTCAAAATCAACCTGAAGGTATGACTCAAGATGAATTTAATAATTTGATTAAAGAAACTTTAGCACAAACAATTGCAGAAAATATCCACAAGACTATTCAACCTATCAATCAAAATGATGGTAATAGTATAGAAGTATTAAAAGCATCTATCATAGACAAAATTAGAGTTGAAAGTGCTAGTGTTAATAATGATAGTCAAGCACCTTGAAAAGTAACAAACATTACTATAGATTTAGACGCCCTTAATGGCATATTACCTGAAACTAGTAAACTTAATAGTGCCAGTGGTTCATTACAAATAAATTGAAGTGAAAGTAATTTAGCTGCAGCAACTACTGTTTCTCGTACCACTACATGAGTAGCTTCAGTTCTAGCAATCGTGCTATTATTAATGTTAATTGTATTAATCCTAGCATTAATTAAAAATAAATCTTCTAAAGAAGATAAATGATTAGAAAACGCAACTGATAGAAACTTAGTTCTTTAATTAGTTGATTTAATGTAAAAAAATCTACCAGCTTTTGGCTGATAGATTTTTTGTATTATTATCTTGATTATTTAAACCATACACCCTTTCAGGTTTCTATCACAATATAGATGACTGAAATAATGGCAATAATGATACAAGTTCAATTAACCCGTTTTAAATAATTGAATTCTCGTGTCTTGACATCTACTTGAGAATCTGTAATTGGTAGAGTAAGATCATTTACCACTTTCTTTTTGTTTTTGATTTTTTGCATTAATCCTAAACTAGTATTAATTAAAACAAACATAATCATTCCAAATGATAATCCGTGAGCAATACTATTACTTAATACCATCATAATCATTGTGATAAATAGCATTGGGATGTCAGCAAAGATTTCTCATTCAAAGTTTCGAATTTGACTTAGCATTACAGCACCAATAACGACTAAAGCTACCGATGTTACTGGTTGGTAACTAACAATACTTGAATTAGGACCGGCATCTACTAAAAGATTCATTGGCATAAAGACTTGAAGAATTGGTCATAAAGCAATAGATAAACCAAACAATAAAGAAGTAACTAGAGCAGAGAAACCAGTTTTTCCTCCAGCTCCTACACCAGTAGTAGATTCCACAAAGGTAGTTACAGTAGTAGCACCAATACCAGCACCGACAATTGTAGAAATAGCATCCACTTGGTTAGCTTTTGACATTCATTGCTTATCTGCCTTACCAAAGTCAACCATTCGATCAATAGTGATTAAACTTCCTGTAGTATCAAAGAAGTCCATATATAAGAATGAAAGTACTCCAACATATGTCATCGGACTCTTTCACATTTCAACATTGGCAAAACCTACTCATCCAGCTTTAGCGACATATCCAAAACTACTAAAATCATTATAGTTAGTTAATAAACCAAAGTTATCTGCTAAATAATTTTTACCTGCTAAATTAGCAATATCAAAATTATGAATATTATGAGTATCAACTGTTGAAGCAATCATTCCTACATTAACAGGTTCAACAACACGGGTGACATTTAAGATGATTAAGATTAAAGCTCCAACCCCCATTGTAATAATCATTGCACATGGTACTTTGGAAAAGTGTAATACTAACCCTAATAAAATTAAACATAAACATAAAATTACTAGTGGTTGTTGGAAATCACCAAGTCCAGTAGCTAAAGCTTCACCTTTAGTAACAATCCCACCATTTTGTAATCCTAAATAAGCAATGAATAAACCAATGGAAGCACCAATGGCAATTTTAAAATTCGTTGGTATCGATTCAGTTATCTTATTTCTTAACGGTGTTAAAGCAAAGATTAAATATAAGATACCTGATAAAATAGTCACACTTAATGCAGATTCAAATCCTACATCTTGTGCTACCGTATAAGCAAAGAAAGCATTAAGTCCCATTCCCGGAGCTAGAGCTACAGGGATTCTTGCTCATAGTCCCATAAACATGGTTGCTAAAAAAGCAGATATAGCAGTGGCTAGAAATAATCCTCCACTATATTGAGCTGCAGTAATATTATTATCTCCTGGTTTAATAGGCGCATCACCTACTAATGCAGGGTTCACAGCCAAGATATAACACATGGCTAAAAAGGTTGTAATTCCACCAATAATTTCTTTTTTAAAAATAGCTTGGTAGGAGTCAAACCGAAAATAGTTCTTTACGTGTTGCAAAAAACTTAAATTAGAACCTTCAAGGTTCTTTTGTTTTCCTTTCATATTTCTCCTTATAAATTTTTATTGCAGAATAGTCTTTGTTGATTAATAACATTAATCAATCCTAGAATGACAACGTCATCTATTCTACGCAACTATTATATAAGAAAAATAAGCAGAAAAATATTATTTTTATTTCTACTTTTTTGGTTCTCAAAAATTTCACGAAAATATTTTCACCAAATAATTAATATTAAGAATATATAAATTATTATCTATAATTATTTATATATAAGGATTTATTATGATTAAACAACAACAAAGGGGTTTTTCTTATTATGAAGCTTGTACCAGCAATAACCCTACCTATAATTTAGTATTTATTAATGGTTTTGCAGGAACAACTGATCCTTTAAAAACATTCATTCATAAATTCGACATTAAAAACTATAATTGCTACCTATTGAACCTTCCGGGATTTGGAGAAATTCCTGCTCCTATGCATAAACCCATGAGTACTGAAACATTAGCCAATTATGTTTATAGTTTTATTACTAAATTTCAACTAGAAAACGTTGTTCTTATTGGACACTCATATGGAGCTATTGTTTGTGAATATACAGCTGATTTATTATATACAAGAGACCGCAATGTACTAAAGAGTTGTGTATTAATGAATCCGACTAACTATATTAGACTAAGTAAGCTATATACCCTTTCAACTTTAAAAGCAACTGACTATAAAACTTTTAGAAAACTAAATGAAAACTTTTTCTATGATCGTTCATTCTTAAAGGAAGAATTTATTGATTTTGTTAAAGAAGCCGCTTTTAGAGATGTGGTGGCAAAAAATATGCGTAGTTTAAGAAAGAATGATTTTGGTATCAAAACCATCAAGAAAATACAAGATAGTGTGAAAAAGTTAAAAGTTCCGACATTAGTTTTCTTAAATGATGAAGATGCTATTGTTTCCTATAAAAAATCAATGAAGAAATTTAACCAAAATGAATTTGTCAAAATCAATAATTTAGATGAATGTGGTCATATCACTTATATTGAAAAAGCCGATGATGCTTTCTCAATCATTGATGACTTCCTATACCCTAAATCTTCAAAAATAAATTATTAACAAATAATCTAATATAATTAATCTATGAACAACTTAAAAGTAATTGATGTTGTTAGTAAATTTAAACTTAATTTAATTGCTAACAAAGACGCCCTTGATAACAATATTGAATATGTTGAATTAAATCGTGCCGCTTTTGAATTAAGTGGTATTTATATGTACAATCCTATTAAAAGTGTCGTTTACTTTGGTAGTAAGGAAAATAAATTTTTAAGTTCTTTAGATACTTCACTAATGAGAGAAAGATTAAATGGCATTTTCAAACTTTCTCCACCTTTGATTATTTTAGGGAAAAATTTTAAGTTAGTTAAAGAAGTTGAAGAAGCAGCGAAAAATTTTAAGAATGTTCCTGTAGCTCTAACAAAATTAAATCATAGTGATTTAGGATTTACCTTAACCCAATATATGATTCAACAAATGATTGAATACAAACTATATCATGGATGTTTACTAAAAATCTCTGGGGTAGGTGTGTTAATCATTGGTAAATCTGGGATTGGAAAAACAGAAGTAATGGTGGAACTAATTAAAAAAGGTCATATCTTTGTGAGTGATGATTCTGTGGATATTGCTAGAGTAGGTACTTCATTAATTGCTAAACCATCAGCTATTACTCGGGACTTTATTGAAATTAGAGGTTTAGGTATTTTAAATGCTAAAAAATTATTTGGATATGAAAAGTGTGTCGATAACTCAACCATTGATGTTGTTGTTGAACTAGTTGACAACAAGGAAGGCAATTATGAAAGGGTAGGAGATGCTACCTATAAAAATATCGAAGGTGTGGATATCAATTATTACAAAATTCCTGTTCTTCCTGGTAGAAATGTTGCTGATATTATTGAAAGTGCAATCGTTGACTATAAATTAAAATTAGATGGTGAAAATTCTCGTGTGGAATTAGAACAACGAATTAAGAGTCGGAGAAAATAATATGGATAAGATAGATAGACTTTTTGATGATGGTTTTAGTGTCGCATTTTCAATTGGTGGTTTAACTATCCGTTGATATGGTCTTTTCTTTGTCTTTGGTTTCTTTATTGCATTAGTTATCGGATGTCTTCATTGCCGTTATCGTTATAAAATTCCAGCCGATTGTTTTTATTACTTTGCCTTAATTTTAGTTCCTTCTGCTGTCTTTGGAGCACGGGCTTGGTCTTTTATGATTGGAGATGCCCACTTTGATCCGAATGGACCTAATTATTTCTTACAATTTTTTGGAGTTGGTGGTAAAAGTGGTGGACTAGCAATTCAAGGTGGTGTCATTAGTTCGTTGATTGCGGCTTTCATTTATTTCCCTTTAATTCTAAGAAAACCTAAGTATCATATCCGGGTGGAAGAAGAAGGACAAGTATTCATTCTAAAACCTAGTATGTGGATTATGTTAGATATTGGTTTACCATTAGTCTTAATTGGTCAAGCTATTGGAAGATGAGGAAACTTCTTTAACGGAGAGTTATTTGGAAGAGATTTAGGTTTGGCTGGTCCTAATGACTCGTTACAATGGCTAAAGGCTATAATGCCGGGAGTTTATAATCGAATGATTGCCACCTCTACGGCTGTAGCTAGCAGTTCGCAAGTTGTAGCTGATAGTATTGGTCATATCTATCAACCATTATTCCTTTATGAATCAATGCTTAATATTATCTGTTTTGTCATCCTATATTACGTTATTACTAACATTAGACAAATTAAAGCCGGAGTGGTTGGTTGTTCTTATTTATGAATTTATGGAATTATTCGTTTTAGTTTAGAACCATTAAGAAATACCGCTTTTACATTTGTCGGTACATATGTGATGAATGGATTACTAACAACTTTTGGTGTCATCCTAACAATTGTTGCTCAATTTATCTGTCCGCGTTATCGTAAGCATCAACTTCTTTACCACACTTGATGTGTATGTTGTCGTTTGCCTTTTATCAAAATGCTAGTAGCCTTTAAAACTAAGAAGGGACAAATGTTTTTAAATGTTGATCCGGAACTAAAACAATTTGGTTTTAGTGAAGCTCCTACCTTTATTAGAAAACCTGACAATATGTTATATTATGGTCCACAAGAATATGATAATGTTTATTACTACAATATTGATGATTAATGCTTTTCATTAGAAGATTTACTTTGCTTATTAACAAAATAGTTATGACCAAATTCAATTAATATATTTAATAAACAAATAAATATATAAAGGACAATCGTCATATAAATATTAAAGACTTCTAAATATAAATAATTTACTAAGGCTACAATTAGAATGGGCAAAGTAAAAAACAAGTATTTAAAAAGATACAAAAAGATAGCACTTGTAATAATCTTAGACTTCTTATAAAAATTATTGGTCATCATTTGAATTAAACAATTAATAAAATAATTAATCACCTGACATAACATAACTCATGGGACAATAAAAAGCGGGGCTATGATACTGTTATCATGAAAACACAAGCCTACAGTAATTCCAATAATTACTGGTAATAATAAAGCTAAACTATAATAACCTCAATGTCAAATCATCCATTGACGAATATCCTTAGTATATCAAACTTGTGGTTTATTTTCTTTATTCATCGAAGTGATACCTACAAATCATTGCATTCACATAAATATTAAATAAATATTGTTCTGTTTTGTCAATATCTCATTCATTTCCCTTAAGCTTAAAATTCTTATCTTGAGCAATCACTTGTACAAAATCAGTATAAGATAAAGGTTCAGTCAAATTAAAATAACTTAGATATGTTTTAGTATAATGTTGTTGCATAAAATTATGATAGTATTGGTTAATTGATGTTAAAGGTAGAATGTTCTTATTAATGGTATTGATTAAAGCTAATTGATACCCAATGTTTATATCATCTATTTTTTTAACAAAAATACCTGGTGTATCAATTAAAAAGAAATGATTATTTATTTTACGCATAGCTTGGGTTTTTGTTACTCCAGCTTTATTTTGGGCAACTAAAGTTTTCTTAGGGGCTAAAAAATTAATTAAAGAACTCTTACCAATATTTGGTAGTCCAACAACAATGACAGTAAATTGGGGATTAGCTAATCCTTTACTTTTTAGCTTTTCCATCTTAGGTGATACCACTTCGTATAGAGCTTGTAAAATTTTATGATAATCTTGTTTGTTCTTGGTACTTACCAATAAAACATCACTACTAGCAGGTGATAAATCACATAAATCAGCTTTAAGAGCAATTTTCACAATCGGTTTATTCTTAAAGATGTTGATTAATTCATAATTACTAGAAGCTTGAATACAACGTGCATCTACTACTTCTAATACCACATCAATCCTATCCATTACTTTAAGGATATGATCAGTTGCTTTTTTCATATGACCAGGAAATCAATTAATATTCTTATCTAACATAATATATATATTATAAAGATTAATTAGTGATTGATGAAATAGTGATTGATGAAATAGTAAGTGTTTATTCAAGTAAACTATCTCAAATAATTAAAGGTCAAGCTATTATGAATAGTAACTACTTGTTTTGTTGAGACAACATATAACCATACATATATAAGGGGATATGATGATCATCAAATTTATTGGTTAAAGATGTAATACATGTACAAGAATTAGATATCTCTTTTATTTTGGCAAGACTAGGAGACTTGGTGTTTCTTCCTGACTTAATTTCCACAATATTTACTTTTAAATTACGATCGTGAAAAACTAAATCTATTTCATATCAATTCTTATTATCAACAAAAGTATGATAGTAAGGGTGTATTCCATTCCGTATACATTCAGACATGATATAAGATTCAATCATGCTACCTTTTACTCTTTGAAAACCTTCACTCGCAAATGTTAAACTGTCTAATGAATAATAAGCTGCAATTAATCCTATATCACAAGGGTAAATTTTGAATTTATTAGAAGTATCCATACTATTAAGAGGAAAGGTTAGATTATTACAATTATCCACCTTATTTACCATATGTGCTTGGACAAGTAATAAGATAGCATATTCATATTCTCGATAACGTGCATTAGTTTTAATAGTAGATAGAGTGAAAGTATTATTTTCTCTTCCCATAAAGTCTATGGAATGTATAAAGACTAATCTTGCTCGTGCAATTTCTTTCGGCTCCATAAATCTACTAATATCTGCTTCATAGTTTTCTAAAATACTTTTGTTTACTTTAGCAGCTTCATTATAGTTCTCATGATTATCAATAAATGCTCTAATAGCTGCTGGGAATCCTCCAATGATTAAGTACTTCATAAAATACTCGATAAAAATACTATGGAGTAATTCTGAAATATTTCTTTTCTCATAACATTCTTGTAATGAATGATAGATACCAATATTGATATTCATTAGGAATTCTTCAAAACTTAAGGTATGCATATGAATAGTTTCAATTTGACCAACCGGAACAGAAACTTGTGAGGAAAAGATTTTGACTGTTAAATAGCTACCTAAACAAATAATGTTTTTAAATGAATTATTTTCATTGATAAATTTAAGTTGTGTATAAAAAGGCAAGACTTCTTGAAATTCATCTAGAATCAAAAGTGTTTGGTTGTCTAAAACAATATCTTCATTATATTTATTCTTCAAGACTTCAATTAGATTATCAAAAGAAGGATATTGAGAAAACTTTGCAAATCTTGAGAAGACTTTTTCTTCCATAAAATTAATATAATAAGTTTTTTGATACAGCCTTTTACCTGCTTCTAAAACTGTTGTAGTTTTGCCACATTGTCGCGGACCTAAAATAACTAATGGTTTTTTGTCATTATTTTGTGATCATTCATCTAGAGATTTATCTACTTTTCTTTTTAAATACATATGTCTTTAGTATAGTATAAAAATACAAAAGTGTGAAAATTTACACAAAATTGTAGTACAAAAATGTGAAAATTTACACAAAATTGTATATCTAATTTTTCTTAGAACATTGTCGTTTTTGCTTCTTAGCTTGCTTTTGAGTTTCAATCAAGGCTATTTTCTTATCAATTAAATGTTGACAATGTTGTGATGGATTTTGATAATAATCATTTAATAAATGATAACCATCTAATTGTTGTTGTTTTTCTAAATTAGCACTATATTGAGCAACAATGATTTTCTGATTAACTGCTTTTAATTTTGCTTCTTTAGCATTAATTAATTTAGTTTTTAATGCTAAAGCTTTATCCATCTTAATAATTAATCAATATTCTTTTTCAAATCTCTTTCATTCATCCATTGCAGAAACTTGCATCAATTTTTCTCTAGCCGTTGCATATTTTTGATATTTGATAGAAGACTCATGTTCATATTTACTTTGTTGTTCACTATCAATACTTTCAGCATTGATACGAGCAATCTTAGTATTTAAAGTTTTAATCTTCTTAGCAAGTTTGGCATCTATTCGTTGATTAATATTTTGTCAATGAAGAGTATTTAATCTTTGCTTTTTAGAACCTTTAAAGAATCAATCATTACAACTATCAGATTGTCATGCACAAAGAGTAGTATCAGTAATATCTCATTGCATATCATGATATGCAATAACATTGCTAGTAACTAGGAATTGTACATCACTTGGTGAACAATTGTTTGGTAAACAATGATAACAATATATATGAGCTATACAAGCTTTTTGTGGTGATGAATAAACCTTATGATAATGATGATTAATCACCTTAGAAATGGCTTGATAATCATCTTGATTTTTCTCAGCTAGTTTAACATCCTTGTTAAATCATATTTTTGCTAACACACAAAATTCCATAGCAGCTGCGTGCTTTCAAAAAATGATTTGAGAATATTTAGTAGGCGAATATTCTTTTAATCCACTCACGCCTTTTTTTAACATAATGGTTGAAGAAGTATAGGCAAGGATTGAACCAACAATTAAGAAGACAATACAGAAAATTAATAAACGTGGTACATTCCCGTGAATTTCATAACCAAATCATTGATTAACATCCTGAGCATAGTCGCCCACAATAAAACCATAAGTAGAGTTAGTAATAGCAAATCCAATTCCAGTAAACATTCCTAAAATAGCAATGTGTGAATTAGAATATTGTTTGCCATATAAAGTACCACACATCATACTCGGAAGAGAAGTATAAATATAACAACACAATCCTTGTAAGATGTAATATAAGAATACTAGATTAGGAATATAGATTGCATAAAGAATGGTAAAAATCGCCATTAATTGTAAACAACATGCAATTAGTAATCCATTATTAGGTTTTAACTTTTGTGAAAGAATCCCACCGGCAATATTTCCAATTAAACAAGCTACTCCATACACAATTCCTGTGTGTTGTACAAAGACATTGTATTGATCACTTTGCCCATTAGGTGCAAGGACATAAAAATTTAAAATAGCACTTGATTGGGAAGATTGAATACTGGCAATTTGAATCATCATAAACCCAATACATAATAATCAATAACCAGGATAATTCTTTGTATATAAAAAGTTTACTGATTGTTGCTGTTGTTCTTCATGAATTTCCTTAATTGTCTTTTCAAACATATAAACAGGTGGAATTTCCTTACGACATATGACAAGAATTACTAATAATCCAAATACTAAACCAATTAAGGCAAAAATTAAATAGGTTAAGAATTGTAGATGCGGTTCACCTGCAGGTTGGTAAGCATTTCCTTGTCCAGGATTATTATGAAAAATCGATGAAAGTTGTCCTACCAAATATTGCATTCATATATTTCCAGCTGATCCTCCAGCAAATGCTAAACCAAAAGCTAATCCTCGTTTATTGCTTGGTCATCAACGAATAATTAGGTTATTAATTCCCAAGCCCGAGAAGATAATGATACCAATTTGAGAAATAATATTTCCTGTTCACAAAATTGCTACTACCACTGGAATGTGTCTAGCTGATGTAGGAATAAGAGCATTTAAACCAATCATCCCAAAACCTAGAGTAGCCGCTGTTACACCAATCCCATAAATTAAACGCATACTAATGTCTTTATTAAATAACTTCGCAATAAAGGGAGCGGCAAAGGAGGCTACAATGGTGGCAACAGTAAAACCTAAACCAATATAGACAGGATTCCCGTTCATTCATTTTATTCATTCGTCTCCAGCAAAGACTTTAGTTAAATTTACAGAAACGCAATAGGGAAACATTTGTAAGAAGAAACAACCGATTAAAACAATTCATTTTCACTTTTCATAGGTAGCGTGATGTTTCTTAACGATCTCTTCTTGATGATATGGATATTTAAAATTATCGGTAGTTAATTGCATTCTTATCTTTCTATTTGAAGGTTTGATTTTTGAAAGGGTTCTTACCAGATTTTAATAATTGTCCAATTTCAGTCATCTTTTTATTACCATCTTCTCATCTCTTTAATAATTTATTTAATTCGTCAGGTTTTCTTCCTGAACCTTTAATAATTCTTACTCTTCGATTAGCGTCCTTCTTTAATAATCGCGGATTTCTTCTTTCCTTCTTAGTCATTGAAGACATCAACACTTTTCAAATCTTCATTTGGGTTTCAATCACGTGTGCTTTATCATCATCAATTTTATCATTCATTCCAGGAAGCATATTCATAATACCACTAATTGGTCCCATTTGTGATACTTGTTCTAGTTGGTTCATTAAATCCTCAAGGTCCATCTTTCCTTGTAGCATTCTTTGCATTTGACCTCTAGCTTTCTTTTCATCCACAATATCACTAGCTTTTTCTGCAAGGGTTAAAATATCACCTAATCCAAGAATTCTATCAGCCATTCTTTCTGGATAGAATAAATCTAAAGAACCAATCTTTTCTCCAATCCCTGTAAATTTAATTGGTACATTTAATAAAGAAACTAATGATAATACAGCCCCAGCCTTAGCATCTGAATCTAATTTAGTAACTACAATTCCAGTTAACTTTAAACGATTGTGAAATTCTTGTGCAACATTGATAATATCTTGACCAGACATTGCATCCACTACTAAAAGGATTTCGTCAGGATCAAGTGCTTTTTTAACATCAACTAATTCTTGCATTAGTTTTTCATCAGTTTGTAAACGCCCTGCAGTATCGACAATGACTAAATCATTATTTTTAGCTTTAGCAATTTCTAATGCTTCTTTAACAGTTTTAGTAGGATCTTGAGTTTGCTTTTCATAAAAGTTAGCGTGAATATCGTTTGCTAATTGATGTAGTTGTTCAATAGCTGCCAAACGGTAAATATCACAAGCAACTAATAGAGATGATTTTTGATATTTGTTTTTAGCAAAATTAGCAATTTTAGCAACAGTTGTAGTTTTCCCTGAACCTTGTAAACCAACCATCATAATTTTGGTTTGTTTCTTATTAAAATTAACAGTTTGTTCGTTCTTTCCTAAAATATTAGTTAGTTCTTCCTTTAAGATATTTAATACATAATCTTCCACACTCATTTTTTCAGGAACAGAAGAACCAACAATCTTTTCTTTGATAGATGCAATAAAATTCTTCACTACAGTTAAATTAACATCACTATCAATTAAAGATATTCTAATTTCTCTTAAAAGTTCTTTTACATCATCTTCAGTGATGGTTGAATCTCTTAATTTTTTTGACATTGTTTTGGTTACAATTGAACCAATCATTGATTTAATCATATAGCCTCTTTTTAATAGAATAAAATATTATATATTAATTTTATTATTTTTTATTCGATTATTTAGAATGTTTTATAAAACTATTACTATCTCTTATTTGCTTTCATCCTATTACATCTTACGTGTAAAGGTTGCATATTACTAATATTATCCTTTCCACCTTTGGAAAGTGGAACGATGTGATCTACATCTCAAGCAAAGTATCTATTTCTTTGTGATTCATTGCCTCAGTAAGCTTCTCATCGCATTTTTTCTCCACAATAACGACAAATACGGTGGTAGTTAGGTGAACAATCTTCAAACCTACAATCACAGTATGGAGCTTTGTCTCAAATTTCTCTTAATTGTTTTTCCGTTAATTCTTTAGACATCTTTGTCTCCTTTCATAAAACACTTTAAGCATACATAACAACCATTAACTTCAACATAGGGAGCATTGTATTTATTTTTCATACAATCTCAACATTTAAAATTAGTATTATGTGGTGGAAAATACTTTAAACTATCTAACTTTGATTGTGTTGTCATATTTATCTCCTTTTCAAATATTCTAGCAAAGATTTTTAATAGCTTTTTTAATGCACTAATTAAGGTATCTTTAGAAATACTACTCAAACTACATAAAATATGTTTTTTCTAATTCAATAAGTCTAATTTGCTTTTAAAAACGATGCCTAAAACACATATTTTATGTTTTCTTTTAAAAGTAAAAAATTTTTTTAATTTAATTCAAAAATCCTTAAAAAAGTAATTTAAAGTGAAAAAATCACTTAAAATAGAAAAAATTCGTTAAAATATTGATATTGTCGGAGTTTGTATATGTTAGTTAAGTTTAGTTTTCAAAATGTTTTTTCGTTTGAAAAACGACAAGATTTTACGATGCTTGCTGGAAAGTCAAAATTAAAGAGTGAAAGAAATATCAAGATTGGTAATGATGAAATATTAAAGTTCTCTAGTATCTATGGTGCTAATGCTTCTGGTAAATCAAATTTTGTAAGAGCTTTATTAATGATGAAAATGATTATTATTAGTGGAAGATGTCCTATAAAAGATTTATCTTATCTATTCAATAGTAAAAAGCGTCCTTCTCTTTTAGAAATTGGTTTATCTATTGATGACAAAATTTATGCTTATGGATTTGAATTTGATTTTAAAACTTCTAAATTCCATAAAGAATGATTAAGAGAAATTACTAATGATAAATCAAAAGTTATTTTTGAAAGAGATGCAAAATTAAAAACATTTGAATTCAAAACTGTTTCTGCTAATTTTAAAAAAGATTTTCATAAATCATACTTATTAAACAAAATTACTACAAATGATAATATTTTAGCACTTAATAATATTGTTAATAATGGTTCAGTATTCAAAGATACTGATGAATTTAAACTCTTATCAAAAATTTATGAATGGTTCTTTGGTAATCTAAATGTCGCATTAGCAGATGAACCTCAAATTTATGCTGTAGAAAATTTTAATAAGAACTTATTTCAAGATTTACTTGTTTATTTTGACACAGGAATTAAGAAAATATCTATTGAAGAACGTGAAGCTAATTATTTTGATAGAACTGAACCAGTACTAGCTAATTTAATTAAATTGCCAATAAATACTTTTCGACAAATGTTTGCTAATAAAAAAATAACTCTAATGGTTTCAGGTAATTCTACTTGATTAATTAATTTTGATAATGGAACTATTAGTTATTCTGAAGTAATTTATTATCATGAAGAAGAGATGAAAGTACCAATAATTTTTTCAGATGAATCAGATGGTACACAAAAGATAATTAAATTAACTACTATGTTAAATAGTAAGAATAATACTAATAGAGTTTTTGTGGTTGATGAATTAGAAAGATCATTACATCCATTATTAACATGAAAATTTATTGATTGTTTTTTAAAAATAAATGCTAACAATAATGCACAATTAATTGTTAGTTCTCATGAAACAAATATAATGGATTTAGATTTATTAAGAAGAGACGAAGTTTGATTTGTAAAAAAAGAAAACAATGCTTCAGAATTATATTCATTAGAAGAATTTAGTATTAGATTTGATTTGAAACTAGATAAGGCATACTTGGATGGAAGATTTGGAGCTGTACCTAATTTTGATGGTTTACTTGAAAGAAAACTTTTTAATAAGGATAAAAAATAATGAATTATCAACAAGTTGTTAAAATGGTATATCTAGACCAAGACAAATAAAGGGTAATAATTAAAAGTAATAGGTAATGAATTAAAAATTTATGTTTTACTTTCAATTATTTTTATACTTATTTGCAATTTCTGAAAATCTATCTAGTTTGTAATAAAAAACTGATGTATTAGTTTCATTTATTAAATAATGAAAGACATTAAACAATTCATTATTCTCACTATAATAAATTGTTGCATAATCCTTATCTAGATATTCTTTTAATACTTCATCTAACAAATAACTGATTTCTGTAATTCATTCAGAAACTTTTGAGACATCTCCAGTTACTTTTCCAAGAGTAGTAGAATAAATAATTCTGTCCTTAATGAGAGAATGTCTATTGTTTTTTAAGTTTTCTATTAAATTCTGATTTTTTGGCTTGTAATTAAATTGTTCTTTAACGAACTCTATTAAAGGATTTAATAGTCCATACATTTCTACCTTGTTGAAAGAAAACATTAACAAAAAATTTTCAATATAAGATTTCAATATAGCAATGTTCTTATTTTTAAAATTATGTTTAATTTCAGCTTCTAGCAATAATACGCACATATATGAAAACTCAAAATACAATTTACTAGAGTTTGGAATATCTAAATTGGATTGCATTGTATAAAAATCATAAATTTGCTCATTATTAAAATGCTTCCCTTTTTCCTTTTTATTTTTATTAAAATAAAACTTTAATTTAGTTGATTCAAAAAGTTGGTTAATATCTAATATTTTTTTTAATTCTTTAAATTCTTCACAAAAAGTCTATCTAATGAAGTTGGTAGTGAATATCAATTAGTTACATATGATGAAT
>JAHHTI010000017.1 GCA_020024735.1 Mycoplasmataceae bacterium
GTTATTAGTGAACCAAACAAAATTAAAAAGAATAATTGTATTCAATCGATATATGCTTTTCTTTTGGAGTTAATAGGAATCATTCGTTCATATGTATAAGATTGGGTAGATGATGCAAAAATTTTTTCAAATCAAATTCACATAAAAATAGTCGTAATCCCACATGTTAGAAAACCTAACAAGATAAAGTAGTTTTTCTTCTTAGTAAGAGGATTCCATAAGATACTAGTTCTTCTTCAAATGAAATAACTATAAAAATGAGCAAAACCATTTACTATTAATATAAAGAGTGAAAATTGTAAAATCACAACGGTGTTAAAAGGATAGCTATTTTTTAAGGCAAACAAATCAAATGCTTTTCATAAATATATAGCTCCTAAAGTGATTAATAAAAGATGAGTTAATGTACTAATGATTTGAGCTTTTCACAAATGATTGGTTATTTTAATAAAATCACTATTATCTAATTCACTATATTTCTGTTTATTCATTAATAATCTAATGCTATCCATCGATAACCTCTAATTATAGTTGGTATTTGATTAATAGGATGTGAAACTGCATGGATAACAGTTTCTAATTCCTTATCAACTGATTCTTTTAGATTGTTTTCAAAATTACAAGATAATGAATATTTATCTGTTTGAACATTATCATTAATATCTTGGCAAGGTGTAAAATATTTTACTTTCTTAAAAAGTTTTTGTTGTGTTTCAATAAAATTAGAAACGCAATTAATAGTTTTGGACACAATTGCTTTATCATATATTAACTTATAGGTAACTTGAGTTTTAATATCATTAAAAGTTTGTTCCATCATTAACTTAGGTTTATCAAATATATATTTAACAGCATTCAAATTAAAAGCACTTTCTATTGTATTATAGCTAGTCATTAATTGATTATAGTTATGTTCTTGGATTTCATTAATTTTAATGTTATCCATAATATTATTTAGTACTACTTCAGTAGTTGCTTCATTTTTTACCATAACAGTTAATGATTTATCATTATAAGAATATACTGGATACAGTATCCCTGTATTATCATCGAATGATAAAACACTAGGAGATACTAATTTCATATCTATACTTGGACTATTATCATTTAAAAACACATGATCTAATAAAAGATTATTATGTGTAGCAAAATATGATGGTAATGTATTATTTACCACTTCATCTTTTATAAAATCAACATCAAGATACTTATCCTTGGTTTGAAAACCAGATAATGGTATTTTCACTTCTTGATACTTTTTATCAAATTCAATTAATAAGTTTCCTGTTCCTTTTGTATCGTTAGCATCAGTAATACTTAATGTTAATGTTACCCCTTCCAAATTAACATTAGGATTTACCAATAAACCATCACTTTCTAACTCTTTAACATTATTAGTAACTTTAAAAGGGAAAGAATAATTAGAAGGAAGAAAATTTTGCTTATATGGTAAATCAACTTTAGAAAATAAATAATTGGGGTTAATAGGATATTTATTTACTTTAACATATGGTTTTATCATGTTCAAATCAAATATAGCTACTGATCCTACTAATGAAAACACTACCAAAATTAATAGCAAAGGTTGTCAAAGATAAATTTTTCTAGAATCACTTTTTTCCACAATACTATTATAAACCCCTTCTGATCTAAATTGCATTCGGTTTCTTAATAGCAGATTTATCAGCCAACTTCATATATCTACTATGACCTTGAAGACTATTAGCAAACTTCACATCAAAGATGATTGGTAATGTCATTCCTAATAGATAAATCAATAACACCACAATTGTTAGGATTGTATAAACCAATAAATCATGGTAATTATAACCTTTGATTTCAAGGGCTTGTTGATGAGTGGTAATATAGATTAATTCATAAAAAGGTCTAATAGTTTCAAACACTAACGAGATGGTTGTTAGGATTAAAGCAACAATCGCAGAAGGAATAAAAAACTTGTTTTTCTTGGTTGATACCTTTTGTGTCTTACGGTTTAATAAACATCCAAAAATTGCAACTGCAATAAAGGCAAATGCTAAAACAGCAGTTCACGATGAAGTTAGGTCGGCAAAAGAATACAATTTAGCCACGGCTTCATTAACAGTATCATATTCACCAATGTTCATATATCCATATGCTCCAATAAGGGTAAAGACAATTACTACAGGAACACAAAAAATCAACGAAATTTTTATTCCTAAAACTGGTTTCTTTAAATTAACTTTATGTTTATAGCGACTAAAGAATTCAAAGAATTCATCATCTTGAATTAATGCTTCAGTAAAACGTGGAGTTCACATTGCATAGGAATTAACTATTCCAAACACCCCTAAGGCAATTAGAATAGAGAGAATACCGTGAATAATTTTCCAAGCTTGTGATCCTCCAAAGGCACTAGCAAAACCAAATCAATCCCCAGTATTAGACCCAAGCATTGAAGAAATGGCAATTAATAAATAAAAGATAGTTACTAATGATAAACCTACAACTAACACTAATGGGGTTTTTTTAGGTTCTTTCATTTCTGATTGAATACCAGCAGCCACATAAAAACCATCATAAGCAAAAAAGATAGCAGAAAGAGAACAAAATAAACCAATGGCAGGACTAACCGCTTGGATTTGATAAAGATCAGGTGGTTTGTGAGTTTCTCCCGGTAACACTCCCACAGCAATTTGACCATGATTTAAACCAAAGATAACAAATCCGATAATCGCCGCTACTACTAAAGGAAAGAACTTTAACATATTAATAATTCATGATTGGATATTCCCAGCATTAGTAGAACAACCAGAAACAATAATAAACCACACATCCGTTACTAAAGAAATAATTAAAATGACCCACCATTGCACACCATCAATAGAAACTCCAAAGGAGTGGATGGCATCAAGTAATGATTGACAAGCAAATACTGGCATAAAGAAATAGGTAATAGGCATATATAAAAAAGTCATAAAGTTTTTGGAAGCATAATAAATCCACTTACTATTAAAAGATTTATTTCATTCCATTAACCCTTTATCACTCTTTAAAGAACACGAACATACTTCCACCAATGCTAAAGCCATTGCCACAACAGCCACAGCTGCAATAATTCAAGATAAGATAGAAAGCACAAAATCTTGATGGACGTTTTTTAAAATATAACGGGCTTTGAAGAAAATCCCTGCTCCAACACAAGAACCAATCACCAGCATAATAGCTGAAAAGAAACCAATTTTTTTGGAGGTGCTACTTGTCACCGTCACTGGTTGTGATTCTTTCTTATGTTTAAATAGCATTTTATTTAGTAACCTTTTCTACAACTGGAGTAACTGGTAAATGACATTCTTTATCAATCGCTTGCTTTAAAGCTTCACTATAATTACCAAATAATATGGTAATCTTTTCTTCACTCACAAGAATTCCTCTTTGTGATAATTCTTTAACTTTTTCTTTATTGACAAGATTAATATTTTTAAAAGTAATCTTCACAGAAGAAATGGTAGCTTCAGTTGCAACGATATTATCTTTACCACCCAAGGCATTAATAAAGATTTGCATATTGAAAGGGATTTCATTAGAAGTCTTTAAAACATTTTCGGTATTTTCTTCAATTCTTTTTCTAATGGTTTTTGCAAATAATCCAAAGGTTAAAATTAATAGGGTATAGTATAAAATTTTTACTTTTGGTTCAACATCTTTTAATAGGACAGAAATTTTTACTTTTTTAAGAGGAGCATCACTAGTAGAAGTAGTATTACTAGCCTGACTTACCTTTTGTTCTTCCGAAAGTTTTAAGGGACTAGTCGCATCTTCACTATCGGCTAGTTTATGAGCAAACTCTCTTTCTGATTCGTTAAAAACTTGTTCTTCTTCTTTAATTGCAATCTTATTGGTTTTAGTTGCTGCCATCGTGATTATCCTTTTCAATAAAAGCGTAGTTTAGTTTTTTGGCATAATCCTCAATGTGAGCACTAATTAAAACTTTTGCTTTCGATTCATTCATATTTATTTTAATATGAATTTTATCTTTCTTATTATTTATTTCCTTACCATCACACAAAAAGCAACCATTATTTTTTGTCCGGTTATTAACAAGAATATCGAGATAAGCATTTTTATGAAGAACTAAGGATGAATCTAGCGAAGTATTATATTTATTTTGAATAGCTTCCACTTCATTAAATATCATTGCGTGTACATCTGGAAAAACAATTGGACCACCCAATGATTTATTCCGTGCCGTAGAACCGAAGTTAGTGGAAACTAAAAATCCATTACCAAAGAAATTCTCCACCATTACTCCATTAACATCTAAAGTAAAATGGGTGGTATGGTTGTTATGAAATGCAAAGTCATTAACACAATAATAGGTTTCATCATTAGTATCAACCTTTAAGATATCGAGTGAAAGGTAGTTCTTATCATTAAGAATATCATCAATAGATAATCTATCAAGATCCTTACTAAAAGCATAAAAACCTAAAGTCCCGGAATTAATAAAGATAACTTTAATATCATTATGTAAAACCTTTTGAAATTCAGCGAGAAAAAAACCATCCCCTCCTACAATGAAAAGGTATTCAAAATCATTCTTTACTAATTGATGTTGAACTAACATTTCTAGTAATTGGTCTTTGATTTTTTTAGAAGTTTCATTAGGAGTATTAACGATATTAAATTTCATAGCAATCAAATAATAGATTTATTATATAAATTGTATAATATATATATTAATTTATCGTGGTTAATTTATTGGTGGTTTATGTTTATTAGTAAAATAAAAAAAATAATTGAAGAAGCTTTAAAAGAAAACAACATTGTTCAATGTAATAATTTTACCATTGAAAAAGCAAGAGATTCTCACTATGGTGACTTCTCAACTAATGTAGCTTTAATTGCTGCTAAGAGTGCTCATTTAAAACCAATGGAATTAGGTGAAAAGCTTGTACAAAAATTATCGCAATCTCCGTTGTTTGCAAAAGTTACTTGTACTCCACCGGGTTTTATTAATTTTTTTCTTACTCCTGCAACCAATGGGGAATTAATCAAAACTATTATTCAAGAAGGAGATAATTTCGGTAAATCTCCAATAGTGTCAGATGACGTTTATTCAGTGGAATATGTTTCTGCTAACCCAACCGGATATTTACATGTCGGTCATGCAAGAAATGCGGTCTTAGGAAATTGTATTGTTAACTTATTAACTTGATGTGGAAAAAAAGTTGTTAGTGAATATGTTGTAAATGATGCTGGTAACCAAATGAATAAATTGGCAGCGGCAGTGCTTATTCGTTATTTACAATTATTTAATCAATCTATTGAATTACCTGAAGATTCTTATCATGGTCAAGAAATTATTTTAGTAGCGCAAGCTTTAAAAGAAAAATATGGAGATAAATTTGTTGCTACTAAAATCAATGAACACGAATTAATTGATAATAAAGATGATGAATTCACCATTCGTTGATTTGCCAGAGATTTCTTATTAGATATTATTAAAAAAGATTTAAAAGATTTAGGCGTAGAAATCCAATATTACTATTCTGAATATGAAACTCATAAAAATAATTTAATCTCTACAATGATTGATGAATTAAAAGAAAAAGGAATGGTTTATGAAAAGGATGGAGCTATTTGATTAAAGACTACCCTTTACAACGATGACAAGGATCGGGTTTTAATTAAATCGGATGGTGTCCCTACTTATTTTGCTCCTGATATTTACTATCATGACTATAAGTTAAAAACTCATGGGACAAAATATGTGATTAATATTTGAGGGGCTGACCACTATTCTTATATAGTAAGAATGAGAGCTGCTTTATTAGCATTAGGATACCAAGATGAACAATTCAAAGTAATTTGTATGCAAATGGTAAGATTGCTTAAAGATGGTAAAGAATTTAAAATGTCAAAAAGAACTGGTAATTCATTAACTTGTCGTGATCTTATTGATACCCTATCTAAAGATGTTGCTCGTTGATTCCTTGTTTCTCAATCAGCTAACAGTCACATTGAAATTGATGTTGATGTAGCTACTAAGAAAGATAATTCTAACCCTTATTTTTATGTGCAATATGCTCACGCTCGTGGAACTGCCTTATTAAAGAAAGAAAAGATTGATATGCCAACCAATGACTTTCAATACCTAATAAGTGATGTTGAAAGAGAAATCATTAATGAACTACATTACTTTCAATATACTATTCAAAATGCAGCTAGTACCTATGAACCTTATAAATTATCGGTTTATTTAATTAATTTAGCGAAACTGTTCCATAACTTCTATACCAACACTAAAATTTTAGATGCTAATAACCCAGCACAAAAAGAACAAATTGCTTTAGTGAAAGCGGTATGTCAAGTAATTAAGAATGCTTTGGCTATTTTAGGTATCGAAGCGCTTGAAAGGATGTAGGATGGGTTCTAAAGTTCATAAGCAAAAATATGGTGAAGAAGTTTTAACTCCTAAACGTCATTGAAAAGATATGGAGTTTGATACATCCAACAATATGCCCCAAACATACTCTACTAGTTGAAGAGCAAAAAATCCAACTGTCGATAAAGTTAAATTTAGAGATATTCAATTAAGAAACCGTTTTGATTTTGCTAATGAAGCTCCTAAAAGATTTAAGAATTTTGCATGACTAAAGAAAAATCGTCGTAAAGATTGATTCGGAGTTAGTGGAAAGGACTTTATTAGAAATGAACACGATTTTAAATAGATTAAAAAAATTACAAGAAAACGTCTATGCTCCCTATTCTCACTACCAAGTAGCTGCTATTGTGATTGGAGATAATGGTAAGGAATATGTCGGAGTCAATGTAGAAAACGCTTCTTATCCTGTAGGGATATGTGCCGAAAAAGCTGCCATTGCCGCCGCTATTACAGATGGATGCCAACAAATTACTGAAATCCATTTACTTTGTGGACAAAACAAAGAACACGGTTCACCTTGCGGTTCATGTAGACAATTCATTAATGAATTTATGGTCTCTAATGGAAAAATCCATATTTATAATACTCTTGGCGATGTAAAGACCTATACAATGGATGATTTGTTACCTTTAAGTTTTAAGAAGAAGGATTTATTAGGAGAATAAAATGAATAAGATATATGAAGCATGATTAAATAATACCAATGTCACTAGTGAACTAAAGCATGAAATGCTTAATATGGATATTAAGGATATTGAATACTCTTTTACTGATGAACCATTAAAATTCGGGACTGCTGGTTATCGTAATAAAATTGGACCGGGAAACCTATTTATGAACGTCTTTACTTATCAACAACTAGCAGTCGGGTATGCTACGTTTGTAAAAAGACGTTTTTATCAAAACCCTGAAAACGAAGGTAAAATCCCAACCGTCGTGGTTGCTCATGATGCTCGTCGTGGTAACATTGAATTTACTTATGCAGTGGTGAATGCTTTAACTAATTCTGGAGTTAAAGTGCTTCTTTTTGATGACAATATCCCAATGTTTACTCCAATCGTTTCTTTTACGATTAGAAAAATGCAATTGGATGGAGGAATTAATATTACTGCTAGTCATAATCCTAAAAATTATAATGGTTTTAAAGCCTATAATGCTAGCGGAGGACAATTACTTCCTCATGAATGTGAAATGGTATCTTCTTTCTTACAACCTTGAGATGCTAACTTAAATATGAAATTTAGAAAATTACCAAAGTTAATCTCCCATGTTCCTAATACCGTTATTAATGCTTATTTTGAAAATACTAAAAAAACACTAATTAATGATACTCCTCCTAATAATGAACTAATTATCTTTACTCCTCACCACGGAGTGGGTTGTGCTTACATTAGTAACTTTTTAAAATCATTAGGTCACCATATTATTGATGTGCCTGAACAAAATTTTTATTCTAGTGAATTTGTCAACTCTCCTTTACCTAATCCCGAAGACCCGGCAAGTTTTGCTTTATCATTAGAAATGGCCAAAGAAAAAGAAGCACGGATTATGATAGCCATTGATCCAGATGGGGATCGTTTTGCGATTGCGATTAACCATCAAGGTATTTGACGTTATTTAAATGGAAATGAAACTGGTATCTTATTAACTCATTACATCTTATCTTATAAAGATTTTGGAGATAATGTTCCAGTTATTGTTTCTACCCATGTGTCTAATAATTTAATCAATAAATTAGCCAATGAATTTGGAGCGCTAGTATTAAGAACAGGGACTGGTTTTAAATTTATTGCTAAAGCTATGGATGAAATTGATGATGATGGTGAATTTGTGGTTGGTTTTGAAGAAGCCATTGGAGCTTGTACCAATGTTAATATTAGAGAAAAAGATGGTATTGGAGCAGCTGCTCTAGTTTTAGAAATGGTAGATTTTTATAAGGCTGAAGGCTTAGATTTAATTGATGTATTAGAAAGAAGAATTTATCCTCTTTATGGAGCTTGACAAGGACAAACTTTTTCCATTACTATCCCAGGTAATGATTGAAAAGAAAAAGCTAAGGATTTAGAAAACAAAGCCATGAATGTCAAGGTTAAGAAAATTGGTGACTATATAATTAAAGATATTTTATGAAATGAAGAAGGTAGTTGTATTGAATGAATGCTAGAAAATGATTCATGAATTAAGTTTAGAATTTCTGGTACTGAACCAAAGTTTAAGATTTATACCAATATCTATTTCCAAAACCATCGTGATAGTTACATTTCTTATGAAGAAAAAATGGCTATTATTAATCAATTAGTTGATGAAATCAAGGAAACTTTTAATATTATTTAAGTATGAAGAAGAAGAAATATTTAATTGCTAACTGAAAGTGTAATTTTCAACCAGAAATGATTGTTCCCTATTTTTCTGCATTAAACCAAATAAAACCATCTAACATTGATATTCAAATAGCTGTTCCTAGTATTTATTTAAGAGAAGCTCAAGCTCTTTCTCATTATCCTATTATTGCCCAAGATGTTGAAAGTTTTACATATGGTGCTCACACTGGTCGTTTATCATATCAACACTTATTAGATAACCATATCAAAGGATGCTTAATTGGTCATTCCGAACAACGAGTTTTTAATGATAATACCAATGAAATTATTAACGAGAAATTAAAACAAGCTCTAGTTCACGGATTACAAGTTATCTTATGTGTGGGTGAAGCATTATCTATATATCAAAATCACCAAACTACTGATTTTATTGAAGAACAAATAAGCAGTGCACTAAAAGATATTGATTATGACCAATATAAGGAACAACTAATCATTGCTTATGAACCAATATGAGCCATTGGAACTGGTAATATTCCTACCAATGAAATTATCCATAACATTGTTTCGTTTATCAAAACAAAATTTCCTTTCCCTGTTATCTATGGTGGTTCTGTTAATGCAAGTAATTTTAAAGAATTACAAACAATTCCTTCAATTGATGGTTTTCTTGTAGGTGGAGCTTCATTAGATTACCATTCCTTTATTGAATTGATTAATTTATATACAAATAAATAATCTAAAATGTTAAAAGAAAATGTAAAATACACATTATTTGTATTTTCTAACAATAATGTTTTATAATTTATATATTAATTAGGAGCAATATGGTTGGTTATTACTATATTCATGATAACGAAGATTTTGATGACATAAAAGAAACAAATAGTGGTAATTCTTCTACTAGCAATACTACTAGTAGTACATCTCAAAATGCAATGGTTTTACCTTCTTCTCAATCATTAGATGCAAATCATTCAGATTCATCTAATCATCACCCACATGTCCCTCACCAAGTTTCTAAGGACGAAGAACATTCTTTAAACGAAAACAATGTTCATCATAAAAATGATCACGTTGATTTTAATGATGGTCAAAATTCTAATAAACCTTCACAAAAACCAAAATTAAATTACTTAAATAAAAAAGTTTCATTTTATATTTATGAAAGAACTAAAATTGAACCTATTAGATTAACCATTAATGATCCTGAAACTAATAATATTGATGAAGCAGATTACCAAAGAATCTTCTTTAAAGATTTTGGAAATATGGCTTCTTACAATAGAGGGATATTTAATCGTAAAACTCCACAAACTCCAGAAGTTTATGAAGCAAAATTACAAACTGAATATGATGATTTAACAATGACTACTATTAAAGATATTAAAGATTACATGGATAAAAACAAATAATTTTTGTTTTTATTTTTTTATTTATACCTAATGAATTATTTAAATAAAGGAGACTATTATGGAAAATAAAAATTCAACTTATATATATGCCTTAGGAGGATTGGAAGAAATCGGGAAGAATTGTTATGTGATTGAACATAATGATGAAATCTTAGTTTTTGATTATGGGATTAAATTCGCAAACCACGAGTTATTAGGAATGAATGGAATGGTAGCTAATTATGAATATTTAATTGAAAACCAAAGTAAAATTAAAGCCCTAATTATTACCCATGGGCATGAAGATCATATTGGTGGTATTCCTTATTTATTACAACAAATTGAAATTCCTGAAATTTGAGCAGCAACTTTACCTTCTAAATTAATTGAAAGAAAACTCAAAGAATTCAAAGATATTAAAGTCCCTACAATCCATAGTTTTGATGACAACACCGTGATTAAAACTAAATATTTTGAAATTGATTTTTGTCGTGTTTCTCACTCTATTCCTGATTCTTTCTTAGTAGCTATCAAAACTCCTAATGGAAATGTGGTATCAACTGGTGATTTCCGGTTTGACTTTGCTACCAATGGAGATGAAACAGATTTAGGAAAATTAACAGAAATTTCTCGTAGAGATATAGCTGTTTTATTATGTGAATCTACATCTTCTGAAGTACCAGGATTTAGTGAATCAGAAAAATACATTATTAATAATTTAAGAAATATGATTATTAATGCTCCAGGAAGAGTTTTCATTTCAACCTTTGCTTCTAATCTAGCCAGAGTTGAAGAAATTATTGCTATGAGTTCTGAACTGAGAAGAAAAGTAGTAATTATTGGAAAGTCGATGGAAGAAAACGTTAAGACTTCGAGAAAGATTGGTTACTTAGATATTGATGATGATGATTTATTAACTCCAAAAGAAGCCGCTGAGTTACCAGATGAAAATGTGCTTGTAATTCTAACCGGTTCACAAGGAGAAGAAAATGCAGCTTTAAATACGATGGCAAGAGGAGAAAATAGTAAAATTACCCTTAAACCATCAGATACCATTATTCTATCTTCAAATGCTATTCCAGGAAACTTTGAAAATGTGGAATTATTAGTTAACTCATTATATAAGAAAGGTGTGAAAGTAATTGAAAACCGACCTGATTGTAAAATTCACGCCTCTGGACATGCTACTCGTAGTGAACAACAATTAATGATTAGAGCCGTTAACCCTTCCTTCTTATTTCCAATTCACGGGGAAGTAAAGATGTTAAAGAGCTTATTAAAGAATGCTTCTGATTTAGGTTTTAAGAAAGAAAATATTTTAATTACTAATAATGGTCATAAGTTAGCTTTAAATGATGGTATCCTTTCTTTCACTGATATTAGAGTTCCTTCAAGTCCGATCTTTATTGATGGAAAGACTACCTCAGCTAGTGCAATTGATTTAGTAAGTGACCGTAATATTTTATCAACTCACGGAATTGTAAATGTCTCACTGGTTTTTAATCAAGAAAAAACGCAATTAGTAACCGCTCCATTAATTAGTGCTAAGGGATGTTTCTTTACTAAAACTTCCGGTAATTTATTAATGAAGTGTTCTTATGAAATTCAAAAGATTGTGGATGAAGGATTAAAGAGTAATGAACCTTTAGATACCATTATTGAAAAAATTAAAACCTTTACTAATCAAACCATCTTAAAATGAAAGAAAAAAGATCCACTAGTAAATGTAGTAATCTTCACTAGAGATCCAGAACAAGAAAAAGCAATGATTGAAAAATATAAAGAAAAATTATTAGTTGCTCAAAACAACGTGCAACCAAATCTAGAAAATGATAGTCAAGAAGATAGTGAAGAATAATTCACTATTTAACCAAACAATATAAGAAGCTACCACTACCAGTTAAATAAAGTGGAGAAGATGTATTTTTAACTAATTCCTGATAGGTTTCATACCATTCACTTGAAAGATGACTACAAGGTATCAATAAATCATTACTAAGATGAATATCACTTAAGAGATTTCAATTTTTGATAATCTTCATATAATCATTTTGCGTTAATGGTTTTGTGGATGCATCATATTCTTTAAATACTTCTTTAGTACTTATATTTCAGGTAACTGGAAAGAGCTTAACCTTTGGTTTATGTAAATAACTTAAATCACTAATCTTTTCTCCATACCCGCTTACTAAGGCCATAGAATGTCCTGACATAAAGAATGGAATATCACTTCCAATGTGATAAGCAATATTTAACATATCCTGATCATTTATAAGTAAATCATATTGTTTGCACAAATAATTTCCAATTACTCCAGCATTAGCACTTGATCCACCTAAGCCAGCATTAAAAGGAATATTCTTATGGATAATAATATGAAAGTTTTTACTTAACCCTTGATGCTTTTTTAAATATTCAATTAATTGATAACAACTATCATTTTCAATGGTAATCGGTTGATTATCTTGTAAATATTCAATGGTGGTTGGTGCTTGTCATTCCTCAATATAAATATCATCACAATAATCATCAATTAACATCATAATGCTAGTTAATTGGTGTTTAGTCATATTTGGTAATAAGGGATAAACATTTAAACCCAGATTAATTTTAGGATAAGATTTAAGCTTCAAATAACTCATACAATTGGTGTAACTCCTGGATTGTCAATTGTTCACTACGGATATTTTTCGCAATCCCTAATTTAGCTAAATGAGTTTCAATCAAAGGTTTAGGATAATAAGCACTTAGATTGTTAAAAATGGTTTTTCTTTTTTGGTGAAAACATAGTTTTAAAAATTTGTTCATTGCTTGGAAATCCACATTGAATTTATTATGATATGTAATGCCAACAAAAACCGAATCTACTTCTGGAGCAGGAACAAAATATTGAGGTGGAATTTTAAATAATGATTTTACATCAGCAAACATTTGTAATAAACAAGTAAAAGCATTATAATCCTTAGAACCGACAGTGGCACATATTCGCATTGCCATTTCCTTTTGAACCAAAATATAAATTTCATTAATCTTCCCACATGCAATTAATTGACAGACGATTTTGGAAGAAATAGAATATGGTAAATTAGCAACTACCTTAATTTGTTTATGAGAAACAGAATTTAATAAAGCTTCAAAATCTACCTTTAAAACATCGTTGTTAATTAAGTGAAAATTATCACTAGTTATATGTGATTGTAAATAATCATATAGTCGTTTATCTAATTCAATTGCAATGACTTCTTGTGCTTGCTTTACTAGATGCTTTGTTAATGCTCCTAAACCTGGACCGATTTCAATCACTAAATCAGTGGCTTTAATATTAGCAGCAGTAATAATTTTATTTTGATAATTAATATCATATAAAAAATTTTGTCCCATCTTTTTAGAAGGGGCAAATTTTTGTTCATCAAGAAATTGCTTGACTTCAACTTTAGTATGCATTAATTATTAATTCCTAATTTCGAAAGTTTAGCATCTAAACCTGAATTAGAATGACGACGTTTCATAATTAATTTATGAATAATTCATGATTGTAAAATCGAAAGAAGAGAGTTGAAGAATCAGTATAAACCAATCCCTGATGCTGATACAGCAGCGATGATTGCCATAAAGACTGCCATTACAGTTTGCATAGTTTTAGTTTTATCCAGTTGTTTTTGGTTCTTATTTCCTACTGTACGAGCATTACGGTTTCTCTTAGCAGCAAATTTTTGCGGCAATTTCATTGATAAGAATTGAGAAGGGATAACTAAAATTAGGAAGAATATATATGTTCATCCACCATCAGTAAAGTTAGAGAAGATTTGTGTAATTGGAGATTCAGATAAGTCTCAAGCAGCAAATAATACAGTTGCTTTTAAAGGTCTTAAAATAGTAATAACTCTATAGATAATTAAGAAAATAGGAAGTGTTACAAAAATTTGTTCAAATGCAGCAAATGGTTTGACATTGTATTTTTTATACATTTGTTGAATTTCCATTTGTTTCTTTTGTCGACTTTGAATGTCTTTAGCATCTTTATATTTAGCATTAATTTCAGCAATTTTCCCTTGAATTTCAGTCATCTTTTCAGTTTGTAACATTGATCTAACAGAAATCAATAAAGTAATACAACGAATAATTACAAGAACAATGATAATCCCAATTAATCCATTCAAACCTACAGGTCAATCCCTAGTAGCATACATAAACCTTAATAGTAATTGAGCGAAAGGTCAAACAAAGAGTGCATAGAAAGGACCATAAGACATCGTGAAATCTGACATCGGAAAATAAGGACCAGTTGGAGCAGCGGATAAATCATAAATAGGATTACCAGTAGTTCCAGGTAAAAAACCAACTTCTAAACCATTCCCAATAGTAGTAGAAGCTCCTACTCAATATTCAAACATTGTTTGTCCACAACCATATAAACCCATTCCAAATAGGAATAGGTATAGTAAAATTTTGATTCATTTTAAGCTAATCTTCAAGATTTTTTTAGCAAGGTTTTTGTTTTTTTCTTCAGGGGAATAAAATGAAGCAAAAGATGGTAGCACCATCTTTTCAATTGTTGGACTAGAAGAATGTTGATCTTTTTGTCCCATATTTTGTTCCTTTCCTAATGTTTATCTTTAATCTACATTATTTTTTTGAAGATAGAAGAAATTTCTTGATGGATTTCTTGATAACTAGCGTTACAAACAAGTGGCTTTGCTATAACAACAATATCTAGGTTTAAATTTAGTTGGATATTCAAAGTATTGAGAGAGGCGGTTATTCTTCGTTTGATGAGATTTCTAGTAACTGCAAGTTTGGAAACTTTTTTAGATATAGTAATTCCAACGCGGAAGACATTATTGTTATTTGAACAATAATAGACTGAGAAATTTTTGCTATAAATTTTTTTACCGTTTCTAATAACTTTTTGAAAATCATAGTTTTTTAGAAGACGATTCTTTTTTTTCATTTAAGTTAATTATCTCACTTCGTCAGAAACAGTAAGTTTATGTCTACCTTTTAATCTTCTTCTAGCTAATTGTTTACGACCATTAGCAGTTTTCATTTTTTGACGGAAACCGTGTACTTTTAATCTTTTTCTTTTATTTGGTTGATATGTTCTCTTCATTTTTATCTCCTCCTATATACATATATACATATAGACTAATAAATTTTACCACATTTATATATATAAATACATTTTTAATTTGTTAAAGTGACTATCTTTTTAGACCACCTCCGTTTGATTATAACTCATTAAT
>JAHHTI010000018.1 GCA_020024735.1 Mycoplasmataceae bacterium
TATTCATTATATTGTTGAAAGTTTTCTACTTCATCTAAACCACAATCAATAGCAGTGACTTTCATTTTTTGTTTGAAGGTACTAAAATGAGTTGCTCGAGAAATCTTTAAACTCATATATCCAAAAGAGTTAAAGAGACCAGTACGACCAATTAGTCATAATAAATTTAAACACAGTGTAACAGCAGGAACACAAACTACATATCTAGGTCAAGTTAAATAAAAGAAGATATCAACACATTTACCTGCCACTAGAGCAGCAATTAATCCAGCTGCATATAAGAATAATAAAAATCCAAATGGGATTACCCCATTAGGGTAAACCATCTTATCATAGTTAATTTCTTCATTACGGTTAGAAGGCTGAGATCTTAGACGGTTAACACTATAACCTTCCTTAAAACCACCATTTATTTTTTTGTCCATTTATTAAATTGTTCCTCACTACAAAAAACATAGTGGTCCTTTTCATTTTCTATTTTATAAAATTTTGGTTTATTGTGAATAGTATAATTTTTATCATAATTACTATCAAATTCAAAAGAAGATAAATCAACATGGATTTTTGATAATTCAGGTGAAGCTTTGATTAATGAAATAGTATAAGGGTGCACAGGATGGTTGAAGATTTCATTAGTATCACCTTTTTCAACAATTTTTCCTTTGTGTAAAATAATTAAACGATTACATAAGAAATTTACCATTGAAAGGTCATGAGCAATAAACATAAAGGTAATTCCTTGTTCTACTGATAGTTTTTTCATAATATTCACTACTTGTGCTTGAATAGAAACATCAAGGGCTGAGATAGGTTCATCAGCAATGATAAATTTAGGTTTAGAAATTAAACTACGAGCAATAACAATTCTTTGTCTTTGTCCACCAGAGAATTCATGTGGGTATCTAAAGGCGTGTTCATTCTTTAATCCTACTTCATTTAATGCAGCAAATACCTTTTCACTTACAATTACATTTTTTAAATAGTTGTAATTAGATCACACTACTCATTTAGATTTAGATCGCAATGAGATATATAACTCTAATTGACTTAATACTGATTCTTGTTCAAAAGCACAAGCACTAATAGCATTATTACGATTTTTCAATTCGTTCTTAAAATTTAAGAAGTTAATCTTAAAGTCACTATCAGTTTCATTAAGAGATGATTTCTTAATAGAAGTAATCATTTTTTTACTTGATTCTTTTAGGGCTTTAGATAACTTTTTGTTAGTTTTTAAAAGATTTTTAATATTTTCATTTTGTTTATCAACTAGTCCTTGACAATTCTTTTCAAAATATTCATCATCTAGTTCAATAAAGTGTAAGATATTCTTTTTCTTTTCTTCTAATTCTTCTTTACTAGATTGATATGTTTCTTTATTATGAGTTTGTTCATCAGAGTTCTTATAGTTTTTATATTGTTCTTTTAATTGATTTTCAATTTTTTCAATTTCTAGTGATTTATTCTTAATTTCGTTTTCAATGCTTTCTTTAGTGTTGTTAGATTTAACAGTTAAGTCATTAACAACTTTTTTAATAGAATTAGAAGTTGATAAGAAATCTTCATCAATTTTCTTATCAATCATTTCGTTAATAGTGGTGTATGAAGTATATCACTTAGATAAGTCAGCGGTTAGAGTAAGAGTTTTATTTTCTTGATTTAAATAATCAATTAAATGTTCATTAATATGTTCGTCTAGACCAGAAAGAAGCGTAATTTCTGTAATTAAATGACTATATTTTTCAGAAACTTTTTTATTAATAAATTCAGAGAATTCACTAATTTCTTCGACTGATAAATAAATATCATTTTGTACTTCTTTAAGAATTTTAGTGATATCTTCAGCAATGGCTACTTTAATTTTATTTAATGAGTAATAAAATAAATCAGTGGTGGTTTGCATCTTTTGACGATAAAGAGTAGCTTTGGACTTATAGTCAGCTAATAAGGAAGAAATAAATACTGAGTTTTGTTCTTCATAAGATAATTTAACTTTATCTTCTAATGCCTTTTTTTCTTGTTCTAATTTTTCTTTTTGCTCTCTAATCTTAATAAATTCAGCTGATTTTTCGTAAACTTCTTTTTCATATTCACATTTAATCTTCGCTTCATAATAAGCAGTTTCAGTATCTTCGATTTGATGGTTAATTAATTTATCATGGTTAATAAAGATTAATTCTTTAGTCTTGGCTACCAAGGTAAATAATTGTTCTAATTGAGTGGTATATAATACTTCTAAACGAACATAAATACTATTCATTTCATCTGTTAAGACATCAAGACTAGGATTTTCTTTTTGTGTTAATGCTTCTAATTCATCAATTGTAGTTTGAATGCCTTTATTAATTTCATTCAAATAGGGGATTAAATATTCATTATTTAAGGCAAAACTTTCCCAAACAAAAGTATGACCAAAATAAGGATTTATTTCATTACATATATTAATTAAATCTTTAGCTTCTTTTTTTAAAGTTCCATTGATTTTAATTGGTTCTGAGATTAATGATAAAACATTCTTCCGTGGGTTTAATGAAGACATCGGATCTTGAAAAATCATTTGCATATTTTTGCACAATCATGTTCTTGTAGATTTGGTAATATGTTTGTTGTTAATAATTTTATCCAAGAAGGTAATGACACCACCATTGCTTTCATATAGTCTAATAACACATTTACCAGTAGTTGATTTCCCTGAACCAGATTCACCAATAACACCAAAGAAATCTCCTTCATAGATATCAAAGGTTAATTCATCAAGTACTTTGGCTATTTTTCCATTTTTAGTAAAGTACTTTGATAAATCTTTAACTGATAGTATTTTTTTTGGATTTGGAGTTTTTTGTTCGTTATTCATTTTTGCCTCCATTCTTTTGTTTTTTATTTTTAATAGCTATGGAACGTTTGGCAATTTCAAGTTTACCTTTAATTTCTGGAGGAATAGAAAAGGGAGGAGCATCCTTGTGTAATAATCAAGTAGCTGCATAATGAGTTTTGGAAACTTGAAACATTGGTGGTTGTTTTTCAAAGTCTATTTTTCGAGCATAAATATTTCTTGCTGCAAAAGCATCTCCTTTAGGTGGAGAAATCATATTTGGAGGAGTTCCAATGATAGAAGTTAATTCACTACTTGATTTCATATCAGGAATAGAACCGATTAGAGCTCATGTATAAGGATGCTTAGGATCTACAAAAATATCAGCCACTGTACCTTTTTCAACAATTTTTCCTGCATACATAATATAGATATAATCACAAAGGTTGGCCACTAATGAAATGTTATGAGAAATAAAGATAATAGCAATTTTATAATTATCTCTTAGTTTTTTAATTAAATCTATTACTTTAGCTTGAATAGTAACATCTAGAGCAGTTGTTGGTTCATCAGCAATGATTAAATCTGGTTCACCAACAATTGTCATTGCGATAACAATTCTTTGTCTCATCCCACCAGAGAATTCATGTGGATAAGCTTCAATGGATCTTTCGATATTTTTGATACCAATGAAGTTTAAAACATTATACATTTTGTCATAAACACTTTTCTTAGAGATTGCTTGTTTATAGTCTTCTTTAATTTGTTTTAGTTTGTTATCTCTTTCTTCTTTAGTTTCACATGCATATTTAGGATTAGAAATTTGGTTTTTGGTTAGTTTCTTATCAAAATAAGCATTAATTTCAAAGACAGCATTATGGTATTTTCTTTTTTGGGTAATTTTAATAGCATCAATAATTTGATTCTTAATTTTCTTTGTAGGGTCAAGTGATGATAAAGGATCTTGAGGAATATAACCAACTCTAGTTCCTCTTAAAAATGGTCATTCCTTCTTAGTGATATCTAGAATATTAATGGAGTTTAAGTTCAAAGTATCAGCTTTTAAAATAGAACCTTCATTAAAACCCATAATAGATTTAACAGAAACAGATTTTCCCGAACCTGATTCACCTACTAGTCCAATAATTTCTCCACGATTTACTTTTAAGTCAATTCCTCTAACTGCTTGAACTAAACCTGCTTTATTTTTAAAATACACTCTTAAATTAGCTATGTCTAATATTTGGTTAGGCATTAGTGTAGTTTTATCATCAGGAATATATCGATTAATTTTTAATGTCTTATCAAACATTTTAATCACCACTTACCTTTGGATCTAATGAGTCATTTAAATGGTTTGAAATTAATTGTGCAGAAAGAGTAATGATAACAATCATTAGAGTTGGACCTAACAATAAGAATCAATATGGATTTAAACGTGCAGTTTCAATCATTGAACCTAGAGAAATATCAGTAGGTGATCTTACACCTAAGAATACTAAAGAAGCTTCAAAGAAAATCACTTTAGGTATCATATTAACTAAAACAACCATTAATCTACCAGCAATGTTTGGTAATAAGTGATAGAAAAGAATTCTTGAATCACTAGCACCTAAAGTTTTGGCTGCTTGAACAAATTCAGCATCTTTGTATTTGATAATATAAGTTCTAGCAGTAACAGAAGGTCACATTCACGAAACTAGAATTAAGGAAATTCCCACTACTGGTAATGATAAGTTTCCACCAGAGAAAATTAAACCGAAAATTAAAATTCATAAAATTAAAGGCACACCAGAAAGAATTTCAACAATTCTCATTAAGATAACATCACTCATCTTACCTGCCTTAGAACCAGCAATAGCACCATATATAGTACCAATAATAACTGAACAAGTTGCTACCACAATAGACAATACTAATGATTCTAGAGTTGAATATCACAATAATGCTCATCAACTTCTTCCTAATCCATCAGTTCCTAAAATAGAAGTGACACCTTGAAGTCCAGGAAATAAGTATGGATTATAACCAATTAATTGATAAGCTGATCCTAATTGGTTGACACTACTATAAACCTGAATACCGAGTTGATTACTATACTCATAAATAGCTTTAAATGTATCACTATCGACAATTACATCACTAATTCCAGAAATTCCTAATCAAGGAATACGTGGTGGTAAATAAGCAATAATAGCTGAAGGAATAGGAGCAATAGGATTGTTTAAAGTATTTAAATTAACTAAAGAACTAATTAAAGAAAATAAAACAATAATACCTAAGATAATAGAGAAAGCCGTAGCAGTTTTAGATTTGAAGAATCTTCTTCCTAAATCTTTCAAATAAGTAGTTGGTTTCCCAGAAACTTGTTCGTGCGATAAAGCAAAGATATCTACGCTTTCAAACATTTCTTGTTCAATTTGTTGGTAATTATTAGTGAATTCTTCATTACTAACAGTCGCAATCGAATCTACTTCATCAACAGTTGGTTCAGAAAATAAAGCACCTTGATCAATTGAAATAGTATCTTCTAATCCAACGTTTAATAAACTTGGAGCAAAATATCGGTATCTTAACTTACAAGATAATTTAGCTCAGAAATTTTTTGGTGTTTCTTGGGAAGAAGCAATAAAGGCATCTTGATTGATAGCATAAACAGATTGTTGTTTATGTGAATTCATGATTAACAATTTATTTTTAACCAAATTATCTAATTGAATAGTAGCATCTGGAATTGCTAGTTTTTCAATATCTTTAGTAGATAGAGAATTCTTAGAATAAATGGCATAAAGTAGTTGTCATTGATTTTTATCCACTTTTGATTTAAAGTCATCTTTTACCACATCTAAAATATGTTCTGCATCTACTTGTTTATTATTAGGTGAAGTAGCAATGCTAACATTTTTGTTTAAAAAGTTATTCTTATCAAGCAGAACCTTTTTATATTTACGAGAAATAAAAGATTTAATTTTCTTAGTCATTCCATAACTACTTTTTTCTGCCAAGACAATTCTAGGATCAATGAAAGAATAAGAAATATCGGCTAAGATTTGAATAAGGAAATAAATACTCGAATAGAAGACAGCCGAGAAGACTACAATATTAGTTTCCTTCTTAGTAATCCCGTTTACTAATTGGTTAGCAGTTCCAGGAACATTAAAGAATTTTTCAATAATGATTGATCCAGAAAGAATAGTCACAAAGGAAGGAGCTAAAATTGCCACAATAGGAATCAAAGCATTTCGCATTGCATATTTGAAGACAACTGTTCTAAAATGGTAACCTTTAGCTAAAGCAGTTTTTACATATTCTTGTTTGAATACTTCAACTAACTCATTCCGTGTATAGTACACAATGATTGAGATGGAAGATAATGTCATCGATAAGATTGGAGTAATCATTGAAGCAATGACTTTACCAGGAGAAGTAGCCCCTTCAGAACCCGGAGGGATGAAGTTCGTTGGTAAACCTATAGCACCTGCTAATTGAATTAAATATAGAGCAAATATAAATGATGGGACAGAAATAAATAATACAGCAATGGCATTAATTAACACATCCGGCCATCTTCCTCGATAATAAGCTGATATAGCACCAAAGAATACACCAATAATAGATGATAATACAAACGCTGGTCCAGCAATTATTAAAGTATATTTGATAGGATCAAGCATAGTTTTTAGAACATCATTATTGTTAGAGTAGACGATTCCAAATTTCTTTCCCGTGAACATTCCTGAGAAAAATCTTCAAAATTGTACAAATACGTTATCCAACAATCCAGCAGCTCTTACTTTTTCTAAATATTGAGCGTCAGTATCACGCGATTCTCTTTGTACTGGATAACCAGGAACAGCTTGCATTAAGAAGAAGACTAAAACTAATAGCACAAATAATGCTAAAGCTGCAAATAATAAACGTTTACAAAAATATTTAAACATTATTGTTCTTCTCCTTTAATAATATTGTTAAGTAATTCATCATATGTTCAGATGATGATGCCACATTTTCTCTTTTCATAAGTTAATTTGTTAAATTGTAGAAGTTCTTCATTAGTCATATATGGTTTATATGAAGCATATCATCAGAACTTTCTTATATCATTAGGATCACCTGTATAAAGATCATAAACTCCATAAGGCAAGAAAGAGTATTGTACAGCTTTAGTAATTCCAGGGTAAACTACTGATTTTAAAGAAACTCAGTTAATAGCATTATTGATAGTTTCTCTAATAGTTGCACTAGCTGCATAAATTTTTTCATCATCAGGAATGCTAGGATCATCCCCGTTATAAGCTTCTAGAGGAGTATAGAAATCTCTTACAATTAAGTCATAGTAAGCATGGTCAATCTTGGATTTAATTTTTGGTTGTCTACCTTCAGGGAACACATAATTACCATATTTATCTATAGAGTAAGCAAGACTTTCAACATGACCATTCTTATTAACAATTGGTTGTTCATTGGTATCAAGAATGACATCTTCATCATTTTTTAAGAAAACATTTAAGTTGTAAGTAATTAGATTACATTTATTTAGTTTTTCTACTCATTGAGAACGGAAATCTTTTGGATAAGATTTTTCAGCTTCTAATAATCTAGCAGAAGAAACTTCAGATAAGTCTAATTCATTTGCTTTAAATTGTTCATATGTTAGACTTTCAGAATAACTTCCGGCATATTTTAGACTAATCTCACCTATTCTCTTGATAACGTTTACATCTTTATTATGGTTTTCAGGAGTTGGTTCAATTTCTTGACTCAACTTAAATGATTGGTACATTGGTGGCTTACCATCTTTTCCAGGAATCTTAGTTTCTTCAGTAAAACAATCAAAGAAAGAAGTATTTAATTTATAAATGATTTTTTGTTTATCTACATATGAAACATAATATGGTCCAACTGAAGCATAATCTTGTCATAAAGAATCATCTAATGTAGGGTTACCACTACCGTAGAATTGATTAAAATCAATATTAGGAGAAAAATTAAAAGCTTGTTCAGAAGGAATAAATTTATTCATAATAGGAATTTTATTGCCATCCTTATCGTTTTTATATAAAAGTTCAGTTGAACCTACTTTTTGTCTAAAAGTGTCATAGTCAGTAATATTTTTAACACTTTGTTTGAAAGCAGGAATAGCACAGAAATATTGTTTTTGGAAAACATCTAAAACAAGGTTAATTGGAATATCAGGTTTTTTCTTAAAATGGAAGATAAAAGGTTTATTATCAGTCTTTGATAAATTTCTTTCTTTATTAGCAGGGTCTTTAATAGTGGCTTCCACGTCAATCCCAATGATGTCTAGGAAATATGCATTGGTATTAATTTTAATTTGTATTGAACGAACAAATGCAATTAAACTTGCCATAAAATCAGCCGGTGATAAAAAGGCAGGACGGTTTTGATCGTCTTTTAATTGTTGACCTTGATAATTAATTCAAGGAATTGGTCGAATATTAAAAGACATTGTATTATTGGCAGAGTTATAACCAGATCTTTCTAGTTCTTCCACACTTTGGGTAGTACCAACACTTACTAAGTAGGTTTCATCAGCTTTAACTGGTTCACCTGGGTCTCTTAATCTATCAAAATTATAAGTAGTAGTTCAACTAGTTAAACTACCATATGTAGATCCAAAGAATTGTGAAGAAGGAGAATGAGAAAAGGCAGGGTTATAAGGAGTTTTATTCACTTCAAAAGGAGATGGTTTAGTTCATCATCTAAATTTACCTGTGCTACTAGGAGTAACAGAGGAATTGAAATATCAATCTCTAAAGTTAGTATCAGTGTTAGGGTTAGTTGGGTTGAAATATCCATTTCTAATCAAGAATGGTGTTGAAGAATCTGGACCATTTTCAACAAATGGAATGTTAATAATTTGAGATGATAATCACTTAACTAGTTCTACACCTTCTCCACTCATAGTAACCTTATCATAATTACTAGAATCATAAGGTGGTTTAATAGAATCACTAGTGCTATCCGAAACAATAGGTGCACTTTTTTTAAGAGTAATATTAGAGTTTGTACCACTAGAAATTCAAACTCCAATAATATTGGTTAATTCAGTATAAAAAGCTGAAAGAGAATGAGCAATAGCTTTTCCTGTAGGTGATGAAGAAGGATCAAGAATACTATTTAAAACTTCCGTAGAACTATAATAGTATCCTTTACTAACTAATTCATTTTTCAAAGAAGTTTCTCAAGGTTCAACAGGATTTTTTAGTTTTTCATATAGAGCAGGTCATTGGTTAGGGACAACAAAATCATCCGTAAACATATATGCTAATCAAGTAGTAATATCATTAAAATCAGGGTTTCAATAGAAAGAAAGCATATCAATATTTTTTTGGTAATGCCCTTGTTGTACAGCAGCTGGTGTTCTTGGAATAGTATTAAAACCTAAACGTTTATCAATAGCTTTTAAACTGCGGTCTAAAAGAGTAAAGTAGTTACGGTCTCCATCAGTAGGAGCAGAGTTAAGGTTAATAAAATCAAAAGTTAGACCAGGAAATTTTTCCCCATATGTTTTTTGATAATAATCTTCATATCAATCTAAAACATGGTTAGTTTGTTTAATCATTTTATCAATATAAGTATTTTTAACTTTATTAGCATCAGCAACTGCTTTATTAGGGTTATTTTCATCAAACTTCACTAAATAAACATCTAATGGAAGAACAGGTTGTGGTCTAAAAGAAGCATAACAAGCAGCAACTACTAAAGAAGCAGATGCCACACCTACAACTGAATACAAAATTTGTTTAGTTTTTCGTTTCATATAGCTCCTTCCTATTGATAGGTAGGACTTATTTAAAAGTCCTAGCAACTGCTAGGACTTCTATACATTAAAACATGCAAGAAACCTAGCATTTTTTACTAATTGGTATTATTAAGTGCGTTAAGTTTGAAAATAATCATACTATTATTATATTAAATATAATATTAATTTCCACGTTTTTTTATGTTTTTTGATTCATTAATTTTTTTATTCAATTGTTTGATGAACCAAAAAACTTCACAGATAATAGCTTATTTATTTTAATTTAAAACAAGTTTTAGCGTTTTCTAAAAGCAGAATTTCTAATTCATCTATAGGTACTTTTCTTAATATCGATAATTCATTATTTGTATATTGTACATAGGAAGGAAGATTAGTTTTTCCACGAAAAGGAACAGGAGTAAGGAAAGGGGCATCTGTTTCACTTAAAAGTTTATCAGCAGGAACAATCTTAGCGATTTCTTTTAGTTCTTGTGCATTTTTAAAAGTAATAATTCCTGAGAAAGAAAGATAGCAACCTAGTTCTATATATTGTTTAGCATCTTCCATATTACCGGTAAAACAGTGAATAATTGTTCTTGGTAGAACAGTTTGTTGTTTTAAAAAAGCGATAGCATCATTATGAGCATCACGGATATGGAGAACTAGAGTGAGTTGATATTTAATAGCTAAATTAAAATGAAGTTGAAGGAATTTCATTTGTTTTTCTTGATTATATCCTTCGTAATGATAATCTAAACCAGTTTCACCAATAGCAATAATTTTTTTTGAATTTTGTAAATATAATTGTTCTAGTTGGTCAATCACTGATTCATCATATAAATCTACATCATTTGGATGGATTCCAATGGTAGCATACATATTATTGTATTGTGAAGCAATTGTAACAGCTTTTTTTGAATCTTCTCAATTAGTACCCACTAAATTCATTAAGATATCAATGGTATTAATTTCACTTAGATAGCTATCTAAATTATCTATATAAGGTTCTATATTTAAATGACAATGTGTGTCAAATAGTTTTCTCATTATTTCCCCAAACAAAATTTACTAAACATTTCGTCTAATTTATCATATGGTAATGTTTTACCTAAAAATTCATCAAAAGCAAGTAAGATGATTTCCAATTTTTGAATAATTAAATCTAATGGAACATCATTAGCTAGTTCATTGAGAATCAAATCAATATGGTAGACGATTTTATTCATTAATTGAATTTGCCGTTCAGATTGCAAAATGATGGTATTGATTTTGTGATAGTCAATATGGTTAATTTTATCTTCAATTAGTTTTAATAAAGGGTCAATATTCTTGTCTTTGACTGAAATATTGATTTTACCAGGGAATGATTCAATATCAGCTTTATTGTAAACTTCAATGATTTTCTCTTTATCAATTAAGTCACTAATATTAAATGTGTCTTGTAGACTATCTTTTAAATGAATAATTAGATCAGCACGATTAATAGCATCATATGATTTTTGAATTCCTAATTTTTCAATTTCATCATCAGTTACTCTAATTCCTGCTGTATCAATTAGTACGATTTTAATTCCGTTAAAGGTAATTTCAGATTCAATGACATCTCGCGTTGTTCCTTGAATGTTACTAACAATTGCTTTTTCTTGTTGACTTAGTAAATTTAGAAGCGATGATTTACCCACATTAGGAGAACCGATAATAGCAATCTTAATACCTTTAATTAATGGTTGTAAATGATAAGTATTATTAATAATGGAATGAAGAGATGTTTTCACTTCCAATAGTGTTTCTTCAATAGTGGTAGCAGACATTTGGGGAATATCATCATATTCAGGATAATCTATATTTACTTCAATACTACCAATAATAGAGAATATTTTTTCTCTTAACTTTAATATTTCATCACTATCTTTACCTAATGCACCATTAATGGCGAAACTAGTAGCGATTTCATTATCAGCATGTATCAAACTATTAATGGACTCTATTTGTTGATAATTCATTTTTTTATTTAAAAGAGCACGTTGACTAAATTCTCCATTCTTAGCCATTTCACAACCATGTTTAATTAATAAGTTAATAATTTGTTTGGCAACAATGATTCCACCGTGGCAATTAATTTCAATAAGATCTTCACCAGTATAACTTTTTGGTGCAATAAAGGTATTTAATAGCACATCATCAATCGGTTTTTGGTCACTATCAATAATTAAATTTCTTTGAATAACAAAACCTTTTTTGGCAATAGGACGTTCACATATTTTTTGTACAATATCATAACAATCATCACCAGACACTCTGATGATATGAATTGCACAATTAACTAAACCAGTGGCAATTGCACAGATTGTTTTCATTTAATTCTCCAAAATTGATATTACTTTATTTGCTAATAATATTTTATTTAAATTTAAATGTAAATATTTTTTTAAATCTTTAATGGCTACTTTTTTATCAATATTTAAATAGAAAGCAATGATGTTTAAGTAAATAGCAATATGTTTATTTTCCATTTGCTTGATTTTATTAATGAATTTGATTTGTTCAATAATATCCACTTTTTTAATGAAGTTTTGAATAAAATTGGTTTCTTCTTGTAGGTTAAAAAATTCGATAAAATCTTCATATTGGTTTTTAGAATCAAAACAATAGTTAATTAATTCATCATCCATTTTATTTTCATTAGTGACACGAATTTTTTGACATCTACTTCTAATTGTTTCAAGAACACTATTTTCATTTTTACAAAAGAATAAAGCAAAAGTTCCCTTAGGAGGTTCTTCCATAAATTTTAATAAAGCATTAGAGGATACTTTATTAGCATTTTCAATATTAATAATGGTATATAATTTAACATCTTTATCTTCACCAGATGATAAGTTAAAAGTGCTTTGAATTTTCTTCACATCATCTTTTTGTAATTGTTGTGAAGTGCAATCAATCACAACAAGATGAATATAGGAATGTAGATTAATTTTTTGACATCATTTACATTGATCACAAAATAATTTTTCATCACATACTAAGGATTTTAAATAATTATTAATTAAAAGTTCATAGTCAATGCAACCATGACATTCAACTAATAGAGCATGCGGAAAAGTATAATTCTGTTTATAAAAAGTGATATATTCATTAAATTTCATAATAACGATATTTACCTTCTTTTAATTTATCATTAATAATTTTGATGATATCTTTAAAAATATCTTCAATCTTTTGATTTCCTTCAACAGTTTTAATACGTTTTTTATTAGATTTGTTAATTAATTTATATCCTTCATAAACTTTTTGGTGAAACATTAGTGGAGCTTGATCTAAATGATTAATTTCATTGGAACGGAATTTTTTAATTCTTTCTAAACCTATTTCTGGCGCTAAATCAATAAAAATTGTTAAGTCGGGTTCTAATTCTTGGATGGCAAAATCATTAATTTCCTTAACTTTTTTAATGCCGACTTCACGTCCCATTCCTTGATATGCAAGGGAAGAATCCACAAAACGGTCACAAACTACAATTTTACCTTCGTTAAGGGCAGGTTTAATTAATTTATTAATATGTTCACAACGATTAGCTGCAAATAATAAAACTTCAGTATGAGCATCTAAGTCATTATGAGTTAGTAAAAGTTCTCGTATCTTTTGACAACTATCTACATAACTTCCACCAGGCTCACGAGTAAAAACACTTTCAATATTATGAGCATTAAAATATTCTTCCAACTTTTTGCATATAGAAGTTTTTCCAGAACCTTCTGTTCCTTCAATAGTAATAAATAATCCTTGTTGTTGCTTTGGTTTATTCATAATTAAAAGTTGATATTAATTGTGCATTAACAATTTTTTCTACATAACCTCTTCTTTGCCCATATATTAAGACACCTCTAATATCTCTATCATTTAAGATATCTGGTAGCAGTTGTTGCTTATAAAATTCACGGTGAACTCTAAAAGCATCTCTTTCTTGTTTGTTAGTGTATCAAATAAAAAGGGTTGATGATGGTTCATCATAATAGATTTTAACCACACTAGGTATTTTGGTAGGAAAATATAACATCTTGTCCTCTTTTTAATTATATTATATAATTATTACTAATATGAAATTTAGATATTGTCCTGGTAATTATCCAACCCCAATGTTAGCTTATTATACTGAACCTAATCTTGAAGTATTTAAAGAATATTTAGGAGCAATGTCTGATACTTATAATATTATTCCTAAATATATTGAAGGTAATAAGCATTATTGAAATATGAATGCATATGTTATTGTAAATGAACAAATGAACGAAGTACTTTCATTTAGTTTTATTGAATTTATCTATATTATTTATTTATTAAGAGTTATTAATAAGGAATTAATTATTAATATTGATGATGTGATTTATGAAACTAACAAGTCTGATTTTGAAGCATTATCAACAGAGTTAGTGTTGATTAAAGAATAATCCTTAACATTATATTAAAATATTTATCCCTAAATATAGGATTCATATGTAGACATAGACTATGCTCTTGTAAGCATAATATTGGGTTATAATAAAAGTAGATATAATTTAAGGAGTTTATTATATGAAATTTACTGTAAGATACGAAAATTTTGAAAAACCAATTGGTACTAATGATTTTATTGAAAAGAAAATTCAAAAATTAGAAAAATTTAAACATCTTGATGAAACTGTTAAGATCAACATTGCATTAAGTCCTACTGGTTTTCAAACTAATATGGCAGTAATAGTGGATGATGTAAAAGAACCTGTAGCAGCTGATGCTGTTTCTCAAGATATTAATACTTCAATTGATGAATGTCTTGATAGATTGATTGGACAAGTAATTAAGATTAAAGAAAAAAGAAGAGACAATAATCACTAAAGAACTTAGAGATTCTCTAAATCAATGAAAAAAGTGCAACCTTAAATAGGATGCACTTTTTAATATTAAATGTATTATTAGGAATACCTACTCTTTTATTTTAGCATAAAAAATACTAAAAAAATACTAGAATAATGTGGTTTAAAAAAACACGCATTTTTAACAGTTTTTCCTTTATTATATATACTAGATAATATATTAGAGGTATATATGAATAAGAAAGTAAAAATTAGAAATATTGTATTAGGAGTAATGGCCGCTGGAGTGTTAGCAACAACACCTATTTTAGCTGTTTCATGTAGTGGTGGTTCATCACCACAAGTTACCCAACCAGTAATGAATGATGATAAA
>JAHHTI010000019.1 GCA_020024735.1 Mycoplasmataceae bacterium
TTTTCTGTTTGAAGAATACTTAATATAATTGTCAATCTTTAAATCAAATTCTTCTAAAGATTTCAAACTATCAAGTTTTTGATTAATCAACAATTCTCCTTTAGAAGAAATTAAATTTTTCTTTAATACTTTAAATCTTTTGACATCGCAGTAAGGAATTTTATAAATCACATCTTGTTCATTAATGGTTAAAAACAAATAAGTGTAATCATCAGCATAAATAAAGTCGTTAAAAATGATATTGGTTGAAAGATGATATTCAAATGTAGTTTTAAATAGTTCGACATTAATTGTAATCTTTTCACTATTTTCACGAATCAAAACAACATTATTTAAGCAACGGTGAAATTGTTTAATTTGTACATAATCAAATTTATGCATAAATAAGATGGTAATAATTTCATCAATATCAGTGCCATCATAAATAGTTTCAATAGTCGTCAAATCTCATTTTTTTAATAAAACTAGTTCATTTAAAATGTTATGAATCTTTTTTAATGTTAAATCATCTTCGTTACCTAGATAAGTTTCGTCAATTACTTGTTTGAATTCATTAAACACTTCCATTAGTTTCAAAAAATTATTATCAATATTTTTGAACTTAAATGAATTATTAGAAAATTCAATGGTTAAAATTGCATCCACCGATGCTAATCATTGATATAAGTCCATAAAACCTTGATCAATGATTTTTTCATATTTTTTATAATCAGTTTTAATCTTTATATTCAGCAATTCATCAAAACGATATAAAACAGCAATAATATGCTTACAAACAATTTTATATTTCTTACATTGTTCGCATTCACAATCATAATCCATAATTTCATCTTTATGAATATCAACATTAACTTGATAATGATTACAAATGGCACTAATTTTGTAAAAATTCTGATTTACTTTAAAATCTAACTTCTCTACTTTAGAGCTAACAAAATATTGATAGCCTAATTCAACTATTGATTTATTAAATTGCTTAATAACGAGTGGGAGATTAAAAACTTTCATTAATAATTGAACACACTATAAACCTTTGACTTTAATTTTGTTGATCCTTTTAGATTAGCTAATTGAATAACAAAAATAGAAGCTACCGGAGTGGCATGTGATTTTTCAATTAATTTTTCAATGGCTTCAACTGTTCCACCAGTAGCCAATAAATCATCTACAATTAATACATTTTGACCAGGAGTTAAATCATCCACTTGAATTTCGACAACTGATGTTCCGTATTCAAGGTCGAAACTTTGTTTATAAACTTCACGAGGAAGTTTATTAGGTTTTCTTACTAAAACAAAAGGTTTTTTTAATTTCATCGCCATTGGTAAACCAAATAAGAAACCTCTTGATTCTGCCGCTACAATTACATCAATGTTTAAATCTTTAACAATTTCACACATTCTATCAACAAGGTCTTCAATAGCTTGCGGATTTTTGAAAATTGGAGTAATGTCACGAAACATAATCCCTGGTTTAGGAAAATCAGGAATAGCCAGAATTAAATCTTTTATATAATCAATATTTTTAGTCATTAACAATTAAGTCCTTTCACTAATTGTTCATCAACAGCATCATAGTTGATTGCTTTTTGCATTTTTTTGTTTTTAGAAGATTGAACAAGTTCCTTAACATAAATATTCTTCAATGAAATAAAGAAGTTTCATAATGGTAGTAATAAGTAAGGAACAACTAGTGCAACAATTAAAACATTTACAATCATATTAATAAATGCCATTGCTAATAAGAAGTTAGCAGTAAAGATTGCACTTAAAGCAGCAAATAAAATAAATAAACCTAAGAAGTGTAATAAATTAGAATTAATTTTTGACAAAATAGAATTTACTAATTTATTTAATTCCAAGTAAGATAATGTTTTCTTACGGTCTCAAGAAATTTTAACCGAAGACAACAATGCAATCATATAAATAGAAGCAATTACAAAAATTAATGCAGCAATAGCAATACCTTCAATATTAAATGGCATTCTAGTAATACCAACTCAACCTAATGATAATAAGATAACTACACATTGAACAATAGCAATTGGTAAGATAGAAACTCAATTGATAGAAATTAAAGATCAAACAGCTACAAATGATAATGAAATACCAAAACAAACAAATGCATCGTGAACTAATTCATCTGAGATATAAGTAGAAGTTTCAGCAATTGAATAAGAGTTTAATAAAGTTTCCTTGGCAACAGGATCTGTTGATGGTAATGCATTAAATAATTTGAAAATTTCTTCAGGAGAAGCCGATTTTAACTGAATGTATCAAACGTTATCAAACATATAATGTTCACCCATTTGATTAGGAATATTGGCAATGAAATCAGGCGACACCTTTTCTAATAAATCAGCATTGTGAATAATCAAAATGTGACCATTAGAGAAGTCAACAGAGAAACCTGGACCTAATACAAATAATAAAATAACTCCAATTATTGAAACGAAAACAAAACCTAATGAGGCAAATAATCTTCATTTTTTATAGAAATCAAATTTATTAATTCTTTTTTCATATCAACCTAATTCAAAAGATAAACCTTTGTTAGTTTCGTGTAAAGCAATGTAATCATTAACTTCTTTCATTCTTCTTGCTTGTTTATAAGTCATAAACGCTTTAGGAGATGGCGCATCAAACATTGTAATCATAATAATGATAGATACAAATAATAAGACACAACTTAAAATTAATGATAAGAAAGTTGAAATAGTTAATAAAGCACCAAAATCAACTAAATTATTTTTACCAAAAAATAAGAATGAGAAGGCAATTAATAAAGGAACAATATGAGTATCAAGTGCTAGTTTTCAATATTTTTTGATAGTTTTAATATAAGCACCATAAATACTAGAACCTTCATTTATCTCTTTCCTGAAATTCTTAAAGATATAGAAAGGAATAAGGAAAGATAAGAAAGTACCAATAATCAATCCCATAAAACTAAAGAATGAAAAAGTAAATCCAAAAATATTGAAGAATGCCAAAGAACCAGTGAAAGTTAATCCGGCAAAAAGGAATGAGAAGATTCCAGGAACACGGTAAATTATAGAAACTATAATTCCCACTAAAAGAATAATTGCTGATAAAACTATTAATAATATATTAAAAATTGGTCAATCATAAAAAGCAGGAGCAGCATATCTTTGTCTAGATTTTGCTATATTTCCAAAAACAATACTAGCTCTAAAGTTGTTAGCAATTTCTTCTACATCTTTTTTGTAATCTGGATTGTCTTTGAAAATTTCGTTAGCAACAGAACCAAATTCACCAGCTTGGATTCTTGTATTTAAATTAGCAGCTGCAGTAATAGCAGTACTCATATTATTTAAATTAATTTGATTAGGAATATCTAATAAAGGGAAAACATATTGTTGATTTTCAAGTTCATTTTTAAATGTTTTTGTAGATAATGTATTACTTAAAAGTTTAATTTTATTAGTAGTATAAAAAATAGGCTTATCTTTGTTTGCTTCATCTTTAATTTCTTCATCTTGTTCTTTGCTAGTTTTAGGGTTTAAAAAAGCATTATTAAAAGAGGTATAGTCATAGATTTGAATTAAATAAGGAGATAATAAAGAAGATAAATCTGCATTAGCTGCATCTATAAAAGATCAACCATTTACTTGTGAATCTGAATGATTATTTCTATTTATAGGTTTATCTGTAGATTGATAGATACCTACTGTATTTTCACTACAATAAGTAGAATTATAGAATTCTCATAAAAATCCCATTAAATTTTCTTCAGTTATAGATTTAAAATTACCAGAACTAATATTACCAGCACTACTAGTAATAAATTGAATAATTTCCTTTTCTAGTGGAGATAAATTATCTAAATAAGCATTAATTTGTTTTCTTAAATTAGTGTCAATAGCATTGGTATTAGTGTTAGAATCTAGTTTAGGAGTTCCAACTTCATATTTACCACCAAGTCTAATATTAATGTTATTAGCATAAACATTACAATATGCAGAATATACTAATCTATTTAAATAATTAATTAATCCTTGTTTGTTTTTTCATAATAATCAAGTTTGGTGTGCTTGAAATTGTTTAGCTGCATCTGGCTTATCTTCTTCTGCAGGAGGAGTTGTGTCATCAGTTGAAGGAGGTACAGTAGTATCATCAGCAGCTAAAACAGCACTTGATGAATAAGTTGCAGGAGTTTCTTCGCTATTAGATGCTGATTGGTCAGCTACAATCTTATCGTAATCATATTTATCTTGAATAAATGGTTTTAAATAATAGAAATTATTTTGAACTAATTGTAATGCATTAGAATCTACTACATCATCTGAGTCAACATAATCCTTGATTTTTTCACTAATATTTGAAGGACTTGAAACATAAAAACGATCTTTATCCTTAGTACCATCAGCAGAATTAAGATGAACACCATCTTTATCCGCTAAAATGTAAGAATTCGTTCTCATTGTTGAAGGTGTATTTGGATCACTAGCACTAGTGGCACTAGTATATTTTGGATAACGTTGAGCAACATTTTCAATAACATAACGGTTAGATTCACCAATTTTTGAAACAATTTTTGAATCATTTAAAAAATCCATATCATCTTCTTCACTTAATCCAAAAACTGCTTGTGAATTTTCAAAAGTCATATTCACATAACCAACAGGAATTACTTGAGTGCCAGTAGAAGTAGAAGAAGCACTACTATAAGAATAACTACCAACCCCACTAGAAACAGAAATATTGGTTAAACCTAAATTGTTTAATTGATTAGCAACAATATTCCCAATTTTGTTCATTTCTGACATTACTTTTGAAGGATCGTTTAAAAGATATGAATTAGCATTAGGAGTAGTATAAAGTGGTTTATTTTCATCATCAACTAAATTAAATTTTAATGAATAACTTACACCGTTATCAAAGTCTGAAGAAAGTTTAGTAGATTCAATAATGTTTTTAGTAGAAAAAGTAATTCCTGCTACAGAACCACCAAAAACAATTCCAAGAGTAAGAATTGCTACAAACTTTTTTCAAAAACCAGTATTCTTTTTAATCATAGTATTAATTATAACAAATATATATTTATATATATTGATTTTTTTATTTGTATAATAAAAATATGAATCATGTTAAAGAGTTTATAAATTTAATTGAAAATCACCACGAACAATATAATTTTTCTGATAGTGATGTTAATATTTTAAAAAAAGCTGCATTATATGCAGAGAAATATCATAAAGGACAAAAAAGAAAATCTGGAGAAGATTATATTATGCACCCTATTGCTGTAGGGAAACTTTTAATGTCATGGTCACTTGATGTTAATAGTATCATTGCAGGAATACTTCACGACTTAATTGAAGATACTCCTGTTACCTATGAAGATATTGTAAAAGAATTTGGAGAAGATGTGGGTTTCTTAGTAAATTCTGTTTCTAAAGTTTCCATTTTTTCATCTGAAAACAGAAAACAAGACTTATATAATGAGGAAGATAACCAATATTTATTACAAGTCTTTATGAATATGTGTTCTGATATTAGGGTATTATTTGTCAAAATTGCTGATCGTTATCACAATATGAAAACAATTGAGTTTTTAAAACACGATCGACAAGTAAGAATGGCTCGAGAAACAATTGATATTTATGCTACTCTTGCTGGAAGAGTTGGAATGTATTCAATTAAAACTGAATTACAAGATATGTGTTTTAAAATTTTAGAGCCTGAACAATATGATAAAATTTCAGAATTTATCGAAACAACTAAAAATAAATATGTAAAAACTTTTGATAACTTTGTTGAAAAAGTTAAATTCCTATTAAAACATAATAACCTTAATGCTGATGTTTTTTACCGTATTAAATCAGTATATTCAACTCATGAAAAAATGAAAATTAATGGTAATGTAAATGATTTATTTGCAATCCGTATTATCACCGATAACATTCTTGATTGCTACCTTGTTTTAGGAATATTAAATCTTAATTTCTTTTATAATAAAGATTCTTTTAAAGATTTCATTTCTAATCCAAAATCTAATTTATATCAAACTATTCATACATCCGTAATGTTTGAAGAAGTGAGAATTGAAATTCAAATTAGAACAAAAATTATGGATGATATTGCTAATTATGGATTAGCTTCACATTGAAGATATAAAGAAAATACTAATGCATTATCTTCTATTAATGAGTTCACTTCCAAGATTTATAATGAACTAACTGAAGCGGATGATGTTCAAGAAAAAATCAATATCATAAAACATATTAGTCAAAAAACACCTATTAATATATTTGATATCAATTTAGGAAAATGAGCAACAACTAGTCAAGATAAACCGGTCATTGACTATGTTTACCATAACCACCGCAACCAATTTATTTATTTAGAAGAAGTATATGTTAATGGAACACCTGCTTCTTTATACCAAATTCTAGAAGCTGCGGATAATATTAAATTAACATTTGCACAAACTCCTACTGTTTCTAAATCTTGGTCTAATATTACAAGAGATATTCATGTTAAAAAGTTTATTGCTAATTCCTTATCTAAAGTAATATGCGATGCTCCTACTGATGAAAAAGAATTGATACAATTATTGTCTCAAAAATCATCTCAAAAAATTAATAAAACCTGAATTAAGAAATTTATTTTTGAGAATTTTGAATTAGAAGATATTCATCACTTTATTAAAATCATTCAAACTGTAAAATTAACAAGTGAACAAGTTATTGATTTATTTATTAATAAGAATAAGAAAATTATTAGTGATATTCATGATAATATGAGTAAATCGGTGATTGATAATTTTTATTTCCTACCTATTGAATCATATTTTAAAAATGTCATTGTTACCAAATGTTGTTCTAAATTACCACCTGTTCAAGTAGTCGGTATCTTAAATAAAGATACGTTATATATTCACAATTATGAATGTCAAAAAATTAAAAAACTCAACGAAAATATTAACAATGCTACTAGTGATAAAAAACTAATTGTATTACATTGAGATAAGGAAAAAATTAAAAAAGAAAACAGAACTTTCCCAGCCACAATTATTATGCAAGGTGGTTTTTCACAAAATGTTTCAACATTAATTATTAACACTATTTTAAGATACCGTGCTGATATAAAATCATTTTTTCTTAAAAAAGATAAGCAGTTATATAAAAAATATACTATTAGAACTACTCTATATGTTAAAAACATTAATCAACTAGAAAAAATTCATGCTGATTTATTAAAAAGTGATTTAATTGAATCTTGAAAATTATTATAAATAATTAAAAAGGTATTTCTATATAATATATGTATTATGAATTATACAAAACCACGTGGTACATACGATTTAATGGATCAAGAAATCATCAACTTTAGAAGGGTTGAACAAGTTTTAAGAACGATTGCAGAACTTTATGGTTATAGCGAAATTAAAACACCAATGTTTGAAAGTGCAGAATTATTTAAAAAATCTGTTGGAGATGAAAGTGATATTGTGATTAAGGAATTTTATAATTTCCTAGACAAGGGTGGTAGAGAAATTGCGCTAAGACCAGAAGGAACTGCCTCAGCTATTAGAGCTCTAGTAGAATCAAAAAAATTAGTTAGTTCTACTATCCCTACTAAATGATATTACTTTGGAGAAATGTTCCGTTATGAACGTCCTCAAAGTGGAAGACAACGTCAATTTCATCAATTTGGTATTGAATGTGTAGGTGACTTTAGTGTTTATGATGAAGTAGAAACAATTATGTTTGCTAAGAATATTTTAGAATCATTAAAAATAGATAACTACAGCCTTGAAATTAATAATATTGGTTCTTGTGAATCAAGAAAAAAATATATGCAAGTGTTAAAAGAATATTTTGAACAACATATTGATAAATTAAGTGAGGATTCTGTTCGTAGATTAGCTAAAAACCCTTTAAGAATACTTGATGATAAAGAAGATGGAAATAAGGATTTTGTTATTAATGCACCTACACTTGATGAATTTTTAACAGAAGAAGAAAAGACATATTTTAAACAAATCACTAGTTTATTAGATAAATATGAAATTAATTACTCAATCAATAAAAAATTAGTAAGAGGTTTAGATTACTACAATGGACTAGTATTTGAATTTATTTCACACGATGCTAATTTAGTAGCACAAAGTACTCTAATTGGTGGAGGACGATATAACTCATTAGTAAAACAAACTGGTGGACCTGATGTTAGTGGAATCGGATTTGCTCTAGGAATGGAAAGAATTCTCATAGCTATGGATAAGGATAATAATTTATTCACTAACACAAATATGGAAGTTATTCTTTTGCCTTGTGATGAATATTCATTAAATATTAGTTATATTATTGCTAATCTTTTAAGAATGGGTCACGGTTTAAGTTGTTGTGTATCAAATAAAACTTTTAAATTAGATAAACATTTTAAATTTGTTGATAAACTTCATGCTAATAATGTATTTATATTAAAAGAAGATTTATTAAAAAATAACCAAGTTATTTTAAAAAACCAAAATACTAGAGAAGAACAAACTTTATCTTTAGATGAAGCAATTAAGCAATTAAAAAGTCACTAATTTTCTAAAATATATTTTTTTAACTCATAAATTAGATTAGTACGATTACGTTTTCTAGATAGGACATTTTGAATGTGTTCATCAATTGTGTTATTACATATTAAATTGATTAATAATTTTGGTTCATTCTTTTCTTTTTGTTTTACATCTAACATTCTAAAAGCAGCTTGTTCATTATTGACAGGATCTCAAGATTTTTCTAGAAAAATAGAAATAGTCGCTCGATCTAAAGTAATTCCTAAAGAAGAAACTTGAATGTTGGCAAACAAGACATGAGTTTTTCCATTTTGAAAATCCTCAATAATTTTATTTCTTTCTTTTAGTGGTTGTTCACCAATAAGAAAGTCAAATTTAATATCAGGACTAATTTTTAAATTTCACTTCTTAAAGAGTGATGTGAAATTAGTAAAGACAATAATTCTTTCATTATCACTAGATGCAAATATGTTTTCAATATAATCTAATAATCATTCTAGCTTGATAGAAGTAGCATTAATATCTAACAATCGTGGATCTAGACATATTTGTCTTAATCGCATAATTTGTGTAATTGCTCCATGTTCTGTTTTTTCATGATCTTTAATGATTCTTTTGGATTCGACTAACATTTTTTTATAATGATTAGCTTGGTCATTATTCATTTCTAAATAAACATTTTTTTCAATCGACTTAGGTAATCATTGTAAATAATCATGAATCTTTTTGATGTCACAAAGTTCTGATAACATTGTATTTCATTCATCAATCATATTATCTTTTAGGTGATAAAAAGTACGATTATTCTTTTTTGAGACTTCAAAATATTTCTTTTTAAAATAATATTTATTAGCAAATTTTTTGTCATTATAAATTAATCTAAATATTCTTAATAAATCAATTGCTGAATTTACTGCTGGTGTTCCACTTAAAGCCAAACAATATTGACAATTTTCTCTTAACTTTAAAATTCCTTTTGAACGTTTTGATTTACGATTTCTTAAAAAATGAGATTCATCTAGTACTAGATAATCAGCACCTTTTAAAATATCTTGCTTTTCAATTGCATCAAGAGACAAAGTATTGTATGAACCTATAATTCACATCTGTTTAGTTTTTTGAAACTCTTCATATAATTGAAAACGTCTTTTTTTACAAATTGGTAAGATTTTGACATTAATATTTTCTTCTTCAAAATTTTCTTTTATTTCTTTGTATCAATAGGTAATCACACTATTAGGGACAGCAATAATAACTTTTTGATAATCCTTAACAGCAGATAAAGAAACAATTGTTTTTCCTAGACGTTGTTGTCAAAACAATCCAAAATTTTTCTTTTCTCGAATTTTATCGATACCTTCCAATTGATAATTACGGAGCGTATATTTCATAATAAATTATTGACGATATCTATAGACATCACTAGTTTCATATACAGTAATAAATCTAAGCATTCTAGCATTCATAATAAATGTATAAATGATATTTAAAGGATTAATAACAGTGAATACTAATAGAACAGCTAAAAAGATTAAATTCAAATTAACTGTTGTACCACTAATGGATACAGAAACAAGAATGGTTGGTGAAATAGGAACCATAGGTGCAAGTGCCATTGAAAATAAACCTTTTAAAGCAACAGCAATTTTTTGTTGAATATCAGCAGAATCTACTTTCGATAACGGATCATATAAAAGTTCACTTCATAAAGAAGTATAAGCACCTGTATTACCTGGAATTACTTCATATATCATCCAAGTTGCAAAAGTTCACAATGCCAATGCTACTAATGGCATAATTAAGAAACCAATGATATTACATCATGTATATGTCTTTTTAAATAGTCTTAAATCGTTGTCTTTTAAACATTTTGCTTTACCAAAAATATAATTAATATAAATTAATATAGAAATAACAGAAACATAGGGTAAATAATTAAATCATTTTTGACGATAAATTTTTCCATCCCTAGAGATATTTAATTTTTCTCTAGCACTTTCATAAATAAGAATACCTTTAGATTCTCCGATGTCATCAGGTAATTCTTGAATTTTTTCATTTTCATTATCTTGTGAAGCTGTAGTGTCAACACTTGAATTAGTAGTATCGTTTTGTTCAACAGCATTGTTTTGATGTTTGTCTTTCATTTCAAACCTACTTACACATAATATTTAAATTATACTATTTTTTTATTTTTATACAATGTTGAAAAGCTTGTAACAAGGTAATATTAATAAATAATAGTAAGTAATTTTTAGCTCGTTATTTACTCACGATAGCGATATTTATCTAATTTTTCTTGTGCTTTGTTAAGTTCGATATTTCTTAATTCCTTACTTCTTGCAACTTGGAAACCAGAAATTGATTTATATAAAGAAATCTTAATAATTAAAGCCACGATGAAGAAAATATAAATGATTAAAAGAAAAATAAAAATACCTAAACCTACATTAGAGATAATAGAAATAACATTCTTTTCACCTCCAGCATTAATTTGAGCAATAATTTCATCAGCAGCATTTCCATAAATAGTATTAAGTAAAGGTGAAATTTGTCATAAACAAATAGCACCAACAAAAATAATTAATGAAATCGGAATACAAATTACTAAGAAAATATTAGATAACACCTTCGAAATTAAACCCATTATTGCTTGGAATTTATACATTTTACCACCTAATAATAATAAACATATTATAACAAACTAATTTATTTTGCTAATACTTTAATCATTGATGAAAATTCTGCTGGAATAGGAGTTTCAATTTTAATTTCTTGATTAGTAAAAGGATGAATAAATGATAAAAAATAAGCATGTAAATATTGCTTATAAGGGGTTGTTGTTTTTTCGATCCCATACAATTCATCATTAATAATGGGATGATTAATATGTCTTAAATGAACTCTAATTTGATGAGTTCTTCCGGTTAAAAGCTGACAACTTAATAAGGCAGCATTTTGATAATTTTCTATTAATTCCACTTGTGTTTGAGCAGGTTTAGGGTTTTTTCCATTGATAGGATTCATTTTTAATTTATTTTGAAAACTACGAGCAATTGGAACATCAATAAGAATATTTTTTTGATTCAACTTATTATGTACTAAAGCATAATATTTCTTTACTACTTGACGATCATTAAAGATGGCTTGCATTTTAGTTAGTGCTTCATAACTTTTAGCTATCATAATAATTCCAGATGTATCCTTATCTAATCTATGAACCATTCAAGGTTGACTAGCTATTCCTTTTTTTAAGAAATAGTCTAAGGCAACATTTACCAATGTATTTGGTTCATTAAAAGAAGTTGGGTGTGTTAGTAAACCAGATGGTTTATTTACAATTAAATAATATTCATCCTCAAATAAAATTTCTAAATCCATTGAATATGGTTTAATTTCTGCCTTTAAATATTCTTCTATAGGAGGATTAACAATTTTAACAACATCCCCAACAAGTAACAAATGATTTACTTTTTCTACATTTTTATTATTGATGGAAATATTCCCTGTAAGAATTAAATCTTGAATGCGACTTCGTGATAAATTAGTAGAAGTTGCTAAAATTTTATCAATTCTTCCTGAATCAGTAATATTAACATAGATAATTTCATCTTTATTTTCCATAATAAATATTTTACAATATCCAAAAAATATCAATAATTAAAGACTTTTTCAACAATTAATAAAATAATTTGTATTTTCTTTACTTTTATATATTATAATATTATAGTTATTTTGGCCACATAGCTCAGCGGTAGAGCAACCGGCTGTTAACCGGTTGGTCGCAGGTTCAATCCCTGCTGTGGCCGCCATTTGGCCAGTTGGTGAAGTGACTGAACACACACGCCTTTCACGCGTGCATTCACGGGTTTGAATCCCGTACTGGTCACCATTAAAAACAACCATATCTTTATGGTTTTCATGGAGTGTTAGCTCAGCTGGGAGAGCATATGCCTTACAAGCATAGGGTCGGGGGTTCGAACCCCTCACACTCCACCATGCCGTCGTGGCTCAACGGTAGAGCAACTGACTTGTAATCAGTAGGTTGTAGGTTCGATTCCTATCGACGGCACCATTAAAACATCCTTTTGTTTTTGCACATATGGCGGAATTGGCAGACGCGCTAGACTTAGGATCTAGTTCATAATGAGTGGGAGTTCGAGTCTCTTTATGTGCACCAGTAATTTCAACTATATCATCTAGTAATAGATGATTTTTTTATTCTATTAATGGGTAAAAACTTAAATATGATATAATTTTAATGTCTTGTATAAAGAATTATAGTAAGGATAAGTATGTGTAATCTTAAAATATATTATGCCATTGGATTTATGTTTCCTATTTTATCTTCTTTATTAGCTGCTATTTATGCTAACACTTATTCTCCTTCATTATCTGCAGAAAAATTTACTGTTTATGCTTGTACTATCCCAGGAATAAACATTATTGCTGCTATTATCTTTTTAATTCTTGCACTTTGTGACAAAATTTAATTTTTACTAAAAATATTCTCTAAAAAATATTTGTATCTCTTAACTTAAGGGATACATTTTTATTATATTTTTTGATTAACTAACTCTTTGTTTTAGTAATAAAAATGTTATAATAAATAAGACATATTTATATGTTACTATACTTTGTATAGTGCCGTGTGGTAGATTTGTAAAAATCGTTTAACCACGTAGCGAATGAAAAAAATAAGAAAGTTGAGGAATTGCGTGTGGCTCCTAAAAAAGAAGTAACTAGAATTGCTAAACTAGAACTAATTGGTGGACAAGCTAAACCTGGTCCAGCATTAGCTTCAGTTGGTATTAATATGGCTGAATTTACAAAAGCCTTTAATGATAAAACTAAAGATAGAACAGGAGAAGTTGTGCCAGTAGTGATTACTGCTTACAAAGATAAATCATTTGACTTTGAAATTAAAACTACTCCAACTACTGTACTATTAAAGAAAGCAGCTAATATCCAAAAAGGTGCAGCTGATCCTAAGAAAACTAAAGTAGCAACTATTTCAAAAGATAAAGCTCTAGAAATTGCAAGATACAAATTAGTTGACTTAAATGCAAGTGACGAAGAAGCTGCTCTTAGAATGGTAGCTGGTACAGCAAAACAAATGGGAATTGAAATCGAAGGTGTTGACCCAATGCCTAAATCAGGAAAGAAGGTAAACTAATATGGTGAAATCTAAAAAGATGAAAAATGTATTAGCAAAAGTTGACATTAAAAAAGTTTATCCAATTGCAGAAGCTGTAAAATTAGCTCAAGAAAACTCTATCTCTAAATTTGATGGTTCTGTTGATGTAGCGATTAAATTAAACTTAGACACTACTAAAGCTGAACAACAATTAAGAGGAACTATTTCTTTCCCTAATTCAATTGGTAAAGTATTAAGAATTCTTGCATTAGATGATAATTTAAAAGAAGCTGATGCTAAAGCTGCAGGTGCAGATTTCTTTGGTGGTAGTGACAAAATCCAAGATATTGAAAAAGGTTGAATGGATTATGATGTTATTTTAACAACTCCTGCAATGATGCCAAAGTTAGCTAAATTAGGAAAGGTGTTAGGTCCAAGAGGTTTAATGCCTAACCCTAAAACTGGAACTGTTTCTACAGATCTAGTAAAAACTATTAAAGAATTCAAAAAAGGTAAATATGAATACCGTACTGATTCATATGGAAACATTCATATGACAGTAGGAAAAGTATCTACTAAGACTAATGAAATTGTAGAAAACATTGAAGCTCTAGTAAGTCTTCTTAAATCTAAGAGACCTACTACTGTAAAAGGTGCTTACATTCAAAATATTAGTGTATCTCCAACAATGGGTCCTGCATTCAAAATTGAATTTAGTAACTAATTTTTAATCAGTTTAATGTTTAGATGGAAAAAGGTCGGATTGCTCCGACCTTTTTCGTTGTTCGCCCGGTTTTACATGGGGAACTCCACTTATATATTAACATATAATCTAAAATAT